>JASJBY010000185.1 GCA_030066245.1 Gammaproteobacteria bacterium | reverse complement strand
CCGCTGCCCGCTGCCCGCTGCCCGCTGCCCGCTGCCCGCTGCCCGCTGCCCGCTGCCCGCTGCCCGCTGCCCGCTGCCCGCTGCCCGCTGCCCGCTGCCCCCGTCAGCTGGCGCAGGGCATGCCGGCTTCGATTCGGCGGATCCTCTCGTTCTGGGGCATGCGGTAGAAGCGCCGCAGCTCGCGCATCAGAGTCGCGTCGCCGCGGGTGAGCCCGTGTTGCCGCACCAGTCGCTGGCAATAGCGGGACGCCAGGCGATTCGCCTCGTGGTAACGCTGGCGCTCCGCCTCAGGCAGCTCCGGCCGAAAAGCGACCCTCTCGAAGAGTGTCCTCAGCAGTGGGCGGGGCTCGAGCGCTCCGTGCTGCTCGATAAGCCGCGCCGCCGTCGTGACGAACTTGTCCACCTCGGCCACCAGCTCAAGCTCGAACTGGGTTATGCAGCGCTCGAAGCTCGCATTCCAGGCCAAGTAAAGAAAGTGGCTGACGCCCTCGACCGCGAAGCAATAGTCCTGAAGGTTGCCGTCGTGAAGGGATTCGGCAGGGTTGTCATGGGCAAGACGCGACAACACCGTATCGTGGAGAAACAGGCCCACGTCGAGACCATCCTCGGTCTGCGCCACGAGCAGCTTCTCGGGGCATTCGTGGGCGGAGGCGCCTGAGGTCAGGTGTGCCACCAGGCGGGGCTCCCGAAGCAGGAAATCCTCCACCCGATGGGGCGTGGTAACGTCGTAGATCTGCTCCAGTTCGTTCTGTAGCGCGTTCAGCTTCACCGGCGCCTCTCAATGTGCGTGGGACAATCGCTCGGGGGTGATGCCGAGCGCCCTCAACTTGCGCTCCAGGCGCGTGCTCCCCGTCCGAGACCAGAGTTCGTGCATGCGCAGAACGTCATGCTGATCAGAGCCGGCTGAGTTCTCTCCCACTTCCGCCAGCACGTCGACCATGCGCACGAACTCCCTGGACAGCTGATGGAAGACCGCCGCGAGGGCCTGTTCTCTCATGCCCCGGCTGCTGTTCTCGGATAGGTAGCCGTAGGCGCTGCCTCCCATGGCGATGTAGTAGTCCACATCCAGGAGTCTGCGGGGGCGGGCGAACAGCCCGGAATAGAGCCCGGAAATAAACAGGGCCACGTCGCCGAGCCGTTTCAGCGCGCGCTTGCGTTCGCTCTCCGAAGCGGCCTCCGCCGCCAGCGCATACAGAGCGGTCAGCGGTGTCAGCGATTTCCCGTCCTCGGTTCTGTCGAACAGGCATTCGGAACGGGAGAAGCTTGTCAGGAGGTTGGTGAGATACCAGAGCGTCGCGTCGTCTATGTCGACCCTCTGATTGCCTGCCGCCGTCTTGAGCGACTCGTGAAAGAACGAGAGCAGACTGCTTGCGGCGATGGGCCTGGGGCGTGGACTTGGCGTATCCATAAGCAACCTCTTGAACGGCGTCTTCAGATCCGATTAGGCCATGAATCTATCGGCTGTCAAGAAAATTTGCTTTAGTTACTAGCACTTGCGCTACACGGCTGCCAAAACAAAGCCAGCAGCCAGGCGTTGCTTCAAAGGTCGACGCCTCCTTGTGGGCCTTTTCCCGCCCTGTCTAGAGGGCCCCGCCAGTCACTCTTATCCTGGTTTTCCGGCAGCTCCCGTGAACTCGTCACGGGCCCGGTGGGAATTCTGAACCTGGTGTAAAGTCCGAGCAGTTATCGCCGACCTGATCAGGCCGACAACGCCGATGTTTCTGCGGGCAGCCGCCAGAACCCACATGTCGTCGCCCACGAGCCGCTTTCGTAGAAAGCTTATCGACACGGCGCGGCGACACACGTGCAGCGCTCTCCATCCAGTGCGACTGCACCCTGGCGATGTTCGACGAGGATACGAGGGTTGAACTCATTGACACAGCTGAGCCGATGGTTGCGGGGGGTGTTGTTGCTGATCAGCCTGTCTGGGCTGGGCTTCCCGGTATACGCATTGGGACTGGTCGATCTGGACGGCCATCCTCGGGATCTGGACGAATTCACTGGACAGGGGAAGTGGACCGTCGTCATGTTCTGGGCCTCAGACTGCCCTGTGTGCAACGCCGAGGCACACGAATACGTGTTGTTTCACGATCAGCATTACGAGACGCAAGCCGGCGTCCTGGGTATTACCCTGGACGGTAAATTGGGAAGGGCACGGGCCCTGCGATTCATCGAGCGACACATGGTGGACTTTCCCAACCTCATCGGCGAGCCGGCGGCGGTCGCTGGCCTGTACACCCAGCTCACCGGTGAGCCCTGGCTGGGCACGCCCAGCTTTCTGGTCTTTGCACCCGACGGCCGCTTGCGGGCGCGCCAAGTGGGTGCTGTTCCGGCGAAACGTATCGAAGCCTTCATAGAGCGCGAGTCGGCTGCGAGTCCCTGACAGGGGGGGTGAGCAAGCCGGCCGGATCCCAAGGAGGAAGCCGTGATTCGAGTCAGTGCGACCTACCAGCTGAAACCGCAACACGCCGGTTCCATCGATACCGCCGTAGGCGAGTTCGTGCGCGCCATCAGCGAGCACGAACCTCAGGCCGAGTACCGCGTGATGAAGTCCACAGACGGTCTGACCTACCTGCACCTCATGGCCTTCCCGAACGCCGAGGCCCAGCAGCGGCACGAGGCGGCCGACTACACCCGGCACTTCATCGAGAGTCTCGAACCTCGCTGCGATCGTGGCCCCCATTTCATGTCCCTGACCCTGGTCGCCGGGACCAAGGCCAACACCGAGTAAGGGGCGCAGCTGCGATGCGCGGCTGATGGCCCGCAGGGGGCACGATGCGGTCGATGGTCGTCTTAGAGCTAGTGCTGTTTCTGGTGTGGGTGAACTTTCTGCCTTTCGGCGCCCATCTCGTCATGGGTGGCCGCTGGGATTACCCGGTGGACGCGAGGCGGGTTTGGCGGGACGGGCGCCGTGTCCTGGGCGCCCACAAGACCTGGCGGGGATGCGTCGTCAGCGTCCTGGGAGGGGCTGCCATCGCCCCCCTGCTCGGGTTGAGCGTCGAGCAGGCGACGCTTGCAGCAACCCTGGCGATGACGGGGGATCTGGCCACAAGCTTCCTTAAGCGGCGCCTGTCGCGACCCAGCGGTGAGCCCAGGCTGGGTCTCGACCAGTTGCTCGAGGGTGGGCTGCCGAAGGCGGTGCTATCCCCGGCGCTCGGACTGGCGGCGTGGGAGGTGGCGGCGGTACTCGCCCTGTTCGTGCCCATAAACCACCTGGGCTCCCGGTTCTTTCATTACGTGCTGTATCGCCCGCCGCTGGAGAACTACCCGAGAATTATCCGAGCCACGACGCGTCTGCGGGAGTGGCGGGCGTGCCATGCTCCCCTGGCCCGCTGGCAGACATGGTTCAATTTCGAGAACTACGTCTACTACCGGGTCATCATGGCGCGGGTCTTCAAGGCCATCGGCTGGTACGAACGCGGAGTGCAGAATGTGCTGGCCGTCCAGGTGGCAGAGCACACGCTTCACTTCAGGGAACTGCCGGCGCCCTTCGATGGCTACCGGATCCTGTTGCTCACGGACCTGCACCTGGACGGGCTCGAAGCGCTCACGGATGTGCTGATCGACCGGGTGCGGAATCGCCAGGTGGACCTGTGTCTCATCGGCGGTGATATTCGCATGGAGATGTACGGGCCCATGGCCCCCTCTCTGCGCCGACTGAGACAGCTACTCAAGCACATACGGACCTGTCACGGTCCCTATGGCGTGCTGGGCAACCATGACTGCATCGAGATGCTGCCCGACTTCGAAGAGGCGGGTATCACCATGCTCGTCAACGATTCCATGGAGCTGCGGCGGCAGGACGCCAGTATCTGGCTGGTGGGTATCGACGATCCCCACTACTACAAGTGCCACGACCTTGAGCTTGCCTTCAGGGACACGCCCGCGCAGGGGTTCAAGATATTTCTCGCACACTCGCCCGAGGTCTACCAGGAGGCCGCTGCTCGCGGCGCCCACCTGTATCTCTGCGGCCACACCCATGGGGGCCAGATCTGCCTGCCCAGGGTGGGTCCCCTGTTTACTCACAGCAGTGCCCCCCGGTTCACCGCACGAGGCCGCTGGCGTTACGGCACCATGACCGGTTACACCAGCCCGGGTGTCGGGGCCTCCGGCATCCCCCTGCGTTTCAACTGTCCCGGAGAGCTTTCTCTGCTCACGCTGCGCAGGGACGCCGGCACCGCCTGAGTGCGCCACGCATCAAGGCAGGCCGGCCGTGCAGGCGGCTCAAAGCACGGCCGCCGTGGGCCCTGGCGGTTGTTCCGGGTCGCCTTCCCTGTCAAAGAACCGGCGCGAACTGCCGAAATAGACAGAACGCGGTGAGTGCCGTGTGGCACCGCGCCGGCGAACACCCAACCCACCCGGGACAAGGAGGTACCTATGCGGGCTGGAACGATGGCAAAGGTCACCGCGATCGCCCTGGGGGCTCTCGGCGTTGCCTCGGTTGCCTCGGCGGAGAGCTGGGTCTACGTGGGGGGAAGCGGCGGATACTCGGTGATTGACACGAGCTCGGGCAACATCAACCAGGGAGCCGTGAACAGTGGCTTCGCCTCGGCGCAGACCAGTGTCGACGATACGGACTATGGTTGGAAGGCCTTCGGGGGATGGCGCATCAACAAGTACTTCGCCCTGGAGGCAACCTACGTCGATTTCGGCGAGGCCAAGTTCACCACCAACACCACCGGCCCCGACGGCGTCATCCGCGGCGAAGCTGATGCGGAAGCCTTTGCGCTGGACGTGCTCGCCATCGTGCGTCCGGCGGACTGGCTCGATCTGTTCGTGAAGGTGGGCGGCTTCTACTGGGACGTGGACGCCAAGCTCGCCGCCGTCGTCGACGGGCGGGCCGGCTCCGCCAAGTCCAACGACACGGGCACCAACTTCAAGGCCGGAGCTGGGCTGAGCTTCGTGCTTTCCGAGGACATTTCGCTGCGCCTGGAGGCGGAGGGCTACTTCGACGTGGGAGATGAAGATACCACGGGCGAGGCGGACATCGGCTTCTTTTCCATTGGCCTGAACTACGGGTTCTGAACGCTTCGCCTGAATCCGCCATCAGGCGACCGCGGGTCGCCCGAAATGATAGCCCTGCGCCCAGTCGATGCCGATGTCCTCGAGCATGTTCGCCGTGGACTCGTCCTCCACGCACTCCGCCACCGTCACCAGGCCCAGCTCACCGGCCGTGTTGTGTATGGAGCGCACAATGGCCCGCGCCCGCAGATCGTGCTGCGCCAGCCGGATGAGCTCACCCTCGATTTTCAGGAACGTGGCTGGCAGGTGCGCCAGATACTTGAACGAGGAGTAGCCACCGCCGAAATCATCGATGGCGAGCCGCAGGCCGAACTCCAGGAACGGCGCCAGGATCTCCCTGACCCGGCGGATGTCGCCCAGAAACTCACGTTCGGTTATCTCGATGACCACCGGCTTGCCGGCTCCGAGCTTGTCATCACAGCAGCTGCACTGATCCATGGCGAAGCGAAGCAGATCGGCCACCAGCTCGGGGTGGCGAAGGAGGTCCGCCGAGACGTTGACGAACTGGTGGGCAATGTCGCCGGCGAGCACGCGGGCTGTGCAACGTTCCATGGAGCTGCGGATGAGAGCATGGTCGATGCGATGCAGCAGATGCATCTGACTGGCCTCTTCGATGAAGCTGCCTGCCTCCAGCATTGTTCCGTCATCCCCGAGGATCCGGGCCAGGGTTTCCTCCGCCACGACCTGCCGATTGTCCAGCGCGACGATGGGTTGATAGGCCGCACGCAGGCGGCCGCCCTGCAGTGCGGCCTGGACCTGACTCGCCCGGGTGGACATGACAGGGTGGGAATTGTCGGCCACGACCACGCGGTTGCGGCCGCCCTGCTTGGCAGAGCTCAGCGCTGAGTCGGCCCGCGCTACCACCATCTCCAGGGGCTCTTCTCGCGACGTGAGCTCAGCTACGCCGACACTGACGGATACCTCGATACGCTGTTCGCGCAGGCGGAAGGTGGCTTGTTCTATGCGCCGCCGCAGGCGTTCCACGATGAGCGCGCCCCGTTCCGCACCGGTCTCGGGCAGGAAGCAAAGAAATTCCTCGCCCCCCCAGCGTGCGATCCAGTCACCCTGTCGCAGCCCACCTTTCAGAACCTGGGCCACGGCGGCCAGCAAACGGTCGCCGGTGGCATGCCCGAAAGCGTCATTGACCAGTTTGAAACGGTCCACATCGAGCAGGGCAACGCAGTATGTCAGGCCCTTGTGTGTTGCACGGCCGTGCTCGCGCTCCATCACTTCTTTCAGCGCGCGCCTGTTCGGGACCCCCGTAAGCTCGTCGAAAGTGGCAAGCTGGACCAGACGCTTTTCAAGGTGCTGCATGCGGCGCCGCTGGAGCGCGGCGCCGAATACGTTGGCTGCTGCCATCAATGCGCCAACTTCGCTGCTCTTCCAGGTCCGCTCCGCGTCACGGTCGTCCAGGACCATGAATCCCCACCAGCTGTCGCCAACGAAAATGGGCACGACCGCGATGGACAGAATGCCTCTGCGTTGCAGAACATCACGCTCGCTCACCGGCAGGTCCCGAACCGGGCCGTGGACCACGCGACCCTCACCGAGGGCGCTGATCCAGCGGCCAAAGCCCCCTTCTGCATAGGGAAAGGCCTGCAGTTCCGGGTCGGCGATTTGCGGGGACTCTCCGGGCGTGACCCATTCGTAGCGCTGGCTTGTCAGCAGAGCGCCGTTGCGACCTGAATGGTTTTCGAATATGGAAACGCGATTAACGCGCGATGCAATCGCCAGTCTGGCCAGCACCACGTCTACGTGCTCCGCCCAGGCGTTGCCCCCGAGAAATTCGGCCGCCATCCCGGCAGCTTCAAGAATAGCTGTGCTGGTCTCCATCCCTTCGACCTGACGGCGTCCGAGTGGCTCCGTCGGCCCGCCCTCCGACATGCCGGATCGTCCGCTCACCGGACCTGCCGGTGGCACAAATACCTTTGGTCGTTCTCCCCTGGCCGGCACGGGCGCGCAGCGTATTCTTGTGGGCCGTCCATGTGGGTTGCAGCGGTGCTGGACTCCGAGACCGATGCAACCTGTGCGCCAAATCTGCCCGCTTTCCACGATTCTACGGACAAGTCGTGAAGAACGCCAACTGCGCGTATGGGTTTCCCGCCTGACTTGGCCCGTAGAACGTTAGGGCAACGGGCGGTGGTCCGCCAGGTCGGTGCCCGGTACCGACTGTCTGCCGGCGCCTTGCGCACCCTCTGCCCGTCTCCTATCGTTTTACGGTCGCTTGGATGCGGCCCACCGGCACATCAACCGCCCGGAGCACCGTTTGCCGGCCTGCCGAGGAGTACGATGGAAACACTTGAGGCGATTTTTCTTGACGCATTGCTGTGGGCGCTGCTCGGGGGCGGGACGCTGGCCATCCTGGTTGGCTTCTGGCTGATTCTGGCGCCGCTCAGCTTTGCCAACGTCAGTCGCGTGGCGGACCGCTGGGTTTCCACCCGGCGGGCTGCAGAGTGGCTGGAGTCGCCTCGACCTATTGAGCGGCTCTTCTACCGTCACCACAGGCCGTTCGGTCTGCTGCTCATGGCGGGCGCGGCTTTCGCCCTGGGCTACCTGGGCGTCAACTATGAGCGAAGCGCAGACCTGCTGGCCGCCTTCGTGCTTCCCTGGGAGGGCGTCGGGAGCACTGTCATCGCCGGTGTCCTGACGGGCATTCTCCTGGTGGGCAGCGCGGGGGTGCTCATCATCAGCGGTTTCGTTGTTGTCAGGCCATCCCTGTTGAAACGCGTCGAGGCAGCCAGTAATCGTTGGGTTTCCACCCGGGAGGCTTTCAAGGGTCTCGACAATTGCAGCGATTCTCCCGGTCGGGCGGTGGCGCGTATGCCGCGACTGGCTGGCCTGGTGCTCGTCGTGGCAGGCCTGTACATGACTCTGCAACTGGCGCTGTTGGTGGTCTGAGACGCCAGAAAAAGCGGCGCCATTCACCAGGTGGCTGCAGGCTACGAGTTAACCTTGAAGATGATCGCTTTGAGGTCTATCTCGCCGAGTCGTCGATTCAGGTCCTCCACATCCGCCACGTTGCTGAACGGGCCCAGGCGCACCCGGTGCCATGTTTGCCTGCCGTTTACCGAGACGGTTTGAATGGCCGCCTCCATGCCGAGAAGCGCCAGTCTGGCCTTCAGCCGGTCCGCTTCCTCGTGGCTCTTGAAAGAGGCCACCTGGAGCACATAGCTCTCCGACTCCGACGCACGCTTCGGCCTGCTGCTGCCGCGGCTGGGCAGCTGTTCATCCGGCACATGGACTTCCATCTCGGGGAGCACCGTGTAGAACTCGAAGCGGGGTTTCGGAGGGCGCTGTACCGGACGCGGCGTTTGCTCGGCCTCAGTAGGAGCCACGGCGGCGGCCTCGGGGAGCTGTCTCCCTGTGAGAGACAGGTGTGGATACTCCCTTATGTAGATGAGGAAAGTCCCGAACAGGCCGATCAGGATGCCGACCACCAACCAGGCCCAGCACGGGGCCTGCTTCTCTCTCCGGGGTCGCGGCCGGTGCTTGTAGTCCTTCGGCATGCGTCTACATCGACTCGGGTGCCGAGACGCCAAGCAGCGAGAGTCCGTTGCGTATCACTTGTCCCACTGCTTGAATGAGGTTCAAGCGCGCATCTCTGAGATTGTCCCGCTCGACGAGGAACTGGTGGGCGTTGTAGTAAGTATGAAACTCGTTCGCCAGCTCGCGCAGATAGTGCGACAGCTGATGCGGCTCGTGCAGCGAGGCAGCCGACTCGACTATCTCCGGATACCGCGAGAGCGAGGCAAGCAGGGCGAGCTCATGAGCCTCGGTGAGCAGGCTCAGATTGGCGTCGCCGCGCGCCTGGCTCCGCTGCAAGCCCCGGTCCTGCAGCTGACGCTCAACGCTGCAGATGCGCGCGTGCGCGTACTGCACATAGTACACGGGGTTGTCCGTTGACTGGCTCTTGGCGAGGTCCAGATCGAAGTCCAGGTGCTGCTCGCATTTGCGCATGACGTAGAAGAACCGGGAAGCGTCGCGCCCCACCTCCTTGCGTAGCTGCCTGAGAGTGACGAACTCGCCGGAGCGCGTCGACATCTGCACTTTCTCGCCGCCCCGGTAAAGGTTGGCAAACTGTACCAGCAACACGTCCAGGCGGCCGGGATCGTCTCC
>JASJBY010000184.1 GCA_030066245.1 Gammaproteobacteria bacterium | reverse complement strand
CCTTTCTACTACTTACGCCCCGACTTCGTGCCCTTGCCAATGTTCTCCACGAAAGTCTTCGCAATACCAGAGCCCGGGAGGATTGCTTCTGCGATGATCGCCTGTCCCGCTTCGCTTTGGGCAAGCTCTATGCCTTTGTCGACGAGATGTTCAGTCAGTTCGACCATCTTCGCATGGATCTTCTGAGCTTGTTCCGCGGCATGTTTCGCCCCGGCACTGCTGTGCCCGGCCAAAGCCGCAGACTGCTGTGTAAGCTCGGCCAAGCCGCTCATGTTTCGGAACATCCCCCCATTTTGAAGCGCGGTGATGGCTTGGGCGATGTGGGAGATGTCCGCCGGGGTCTGCGACCGCAATGCTGCGAGCGACGGATCAAGCGCCGCGGTCGTCAGCTCCATGCTTCCCGATCGGTCGCGGGACTCGAGCTCCTTAATCTCCGGCGGCAAGATCGGGATGTGGTGTTCCTCCCACTTCCAGAACTTCGTGTCGTCTATTTCCTCGGCGGCCTCGGAACGGCCTAGAACCGCTTCAGCGAATATCCCGTCGCTCGGGACCGCGACTGTGGTAGAGTTCTCGCTGGCACCATTGTCTTCCGGTGCAACGAATTTCTTTTCGAACGTCTTTCGGTCCATTTGCCACACTTCGGAGCCGTTGTTGCCGCTGTCGTCCCGAAACCCCCAGCGGAAAGCGACGTAGTTGCCGAAGACACCAACCGGGTGCGGGTCAACCATCGCCGACAGGGCTTTGCCACCGAGCTTGATCTTCTGAAGCATCTGGTACACACGGAAAGGATCCATGCGCATCCACACTTGTTGACTTAAGAACAGCGAGTCGTCAGCCAGCCGCTCCTCCAGCGGGAGCACGGCCTGTAGAAGGCGTTCGCGTAGCGCCGCCTCTTCAACTTCCTTGCTGTGAAGATCATTGCGGGTCTCTTCTCGAATCTGTTGAAAGAACTCATGAGCTTCCTGCAACCTTACCTCATAGTTGGTCTGACTTTCCCCCGGGAACTCATCAATTTGATATCGGCTATTAAACTCATCAATCTTTGAAAACGTCTCGCTTATTATGCGAGACGTGAATAAATAGTGCTTACTATTTAGATCATTCACAACCCGCTGCGCAATTGCGCTTACGTCAGATGACTTGCGTCTCAGCGAATCGATCTCACTCTCGAGCGTTTTCAGCCGCCCCCTGATCTCCTCGGATCTACCGTTTTCGCCTTGGAGCAGGTGCTTGACCAGGTCTTTCCGTTCGAGATCCAAGAAAATCTGGTAGAGCTTTGTCCTGTGCGTCTTGATGTTCTCCGGCTTGCTGAAGTCGATGGTCTTTAGCGGAATGAAAATGCAGCGATGCCAGTCGGTCAACTTTGTATTGAGCGAGTATGTTTGCAGGACCTCGAAGTACTCGATGTTCAGTGCGTGGCGGCGATTGTAATTGGCGAGAATTCGCGCGTTCATCGTCTCGGACTCGGCCTCGGTCACCTCCCTAACTACAGAGGCGCGGCGCGAGCGCAGCGACTGCGATCTTTCGGCTGTTCGCTGGTTGAGCGCATTCTGCGCCTGTGCCGACAGGTCCCGCTTGCCGGTGCTGAACGACGCAGTCAAACCCATTGTTGTGGTGCTGCCGGCCGACGCAGATAGAGACGTGAACGGGCTCCCGCCGCCGTACCCGACCTGGGTGCTCGTGCTCATGCCTATATCGGTGCCGGCACCCTGCTGCGCTTCGGCTGCGACGCTCTTTTGGACCTCGTTAACGGCACGGGAGATGTCGATATCTGAGGTCACTTCCTCGCCCGTCGTGGTATCTTCCGCCATCGTTCCGGCGGTGCGGCGTTTCCAGTCGACGATGGCAACTCGCGTGACCTCGCCCGGCGCCAGGCAGATCGATTTGAGCAGGTTGCCGAGTGCAAGGCCCTTCTGCTTCCATGTCTGCGTGTGAGACAGCAGTACGCCGAAGGCGAGTTCCTTTTGTTCGGTCGGCGTCTCGGTCCCGAACGGGTCGGCAGCTTCGGTCATGCTGACCTCTGCGACAGCTTCCTGCGTTTGCTCTTCGCTCGGGGGGGGCGTCTGCAGCGTGTCAAGGATAAATAGCGAATGATAGGTTGCCGGCTCAGCGATATCCGTGGCACCCAATTGTGGAACCAAATTTTCCCGTGATGATCTTGCAGTATCGCTCATGAATTTCTCTCCTTGATGGGTGATCATGATGCCGTGAACAGACGATTGCCGAAACCGTCATCCGATTACGGGACTCGATGAGAATTGAAGTTTTCACCGCTATGCTTGGTGATCGCTCTACTCATTTAATCTCCATGCATGTCGGAAATGGTGATCCTGACAAGACGTTCTCGAGTTTCTTCTGCAGGATAATCGATTCAATCGTCCCCAGCGGATGAGATGTTGCCCTGCGGTTGACCACTGGTCAAGCGCAAAATGCGATGAAGGAAGGGAGCGGGACTTGCAGATAAAGTGGAGTAGACCCTGAGTTCACCTATCCCCTCATTCTTCAGGCCACAGAGTAGGCGTCAGAGAAGCGGCGGTGTTGAGGTAGTAAATCCCCGAAGCGCTGTATGAGAGGTCGTAGACGTTGTTCGGGCATATTGGGCGTCACGTCATAGAGCATACAGCCCCGGCGAAACGCCGAGTGGCTACGCCGTTTTTCAGCATTGGCCTGATAATGCCTGTCGTAATCAAGGTTCTCACCGGTGGCACCGAGTAGCGTGAGCAGAACGGCGAAGGGTTCAGCAAAACAGCCGGTCGTGCTGTCAGCACGAGCTCAGTCGCACGCCGCTCATACCCAAACCAAAACGCAGATCCTTAGTGTCTCGGACACGCCCATCGTCCAACTCTCGCCATACTGATTGACCAATGTCCTGGCTGCGGTTTGCGGTCGATGGAGGGCCCAGGACCCAGGGCTCCTTCATACCCTTGTCGTGCACGCAAACCATCGTCCCAACTTGTAATTGGTGAGAGGCCCTTACGCTGGCACGACGCAGGGTGTCCGCCTCCACCGTGACCAACCCGCTCAGCTGCCGGGCGCGTCTCACCCTTGGCATCCGTTAGATGAATGTTGACGCGAAAAGAAATGACTTTTTCGAATCCTAACGCACGTTCGAGGAAGTGAAACAGCTTGCGGTCGGCAGCGCTACGGTCGGCGAAGGCCGTCACCTCAACATCCTCGGGCAACACCTGCGTCAGGCGCGCAAGCACCGCGTACTTATGGGCATTGCGCCGGCCTTTGAGCTCATTGTTGGGCACGGTGAGCCACACCAAGGGCGTCGTGCGTCCATGAACGGTCACCAAGGAACGCATGATGGTGGCGTGTCCGTCTTTGTCGAACTCCGTCCAATCCATGGCCACGAGGACCTCTTTGCGCTCTCCCACCGCCAGGGGCACCCAGTTAGCAAACCTGGCCGGGACATGGATACACTGGTTGCTCATTAGCCGGTCTACCTGCTTCACGGCGTGCTCGGCGAGCAGACCCCGCGCCTGGGCCAGCCCAGGGCCTATGGTATTCACTGCCGGAGAAGCGCTTGTCATTACACCCAGTGTGGCGTTGGCCAGGGAGTAAACCCGTTTCGCGTGCATGTCCTTACCAAACAACGATTGCAGAAAATCGTGTATATCTTTGAACCGAAACCCCGAGTGCCTCGCCATGCAGTTGTCTCCTTACCATCCGCCCGCGGCGATGCATGAACTCCTTTATCGACCAACTCAGTAGAGCGCCGACTTGATCCGCTTGTGGGCCGAACCAAAGAATGCGGGGATCTTTGAGCATCTCGCCCCCTGTGGGGCTCGGGAAGAGCTACAGTTGGCCCTGTCCCCGAACCCTCTACCCTCACCCTCATGGCCATCGGGCTGGTCGGAGTAGGTGTTGCCGGCAGGCGGAAGCTGGCGGCTTAGTCGACTGCAAAATCTATAGCGCCGCTAAAATCAGGCGCGTCCCTGACTACGGTGCGGGCGTATCTCAGCGAATGTACACCCAACTTCCCGACTTTACTGTCGGGGAGTTTCTTCCGCAGACGCATCTGGTATGACCTTGGCCCACGAAGAAGCCCCAGAATTTCTTTTCGGCTCCGAAACCTCCTGCCTTAACGGGCATCGGAGCAATTTTTGACTTGAGTCAACTGGCCGGGGCTTGTCGGTTCCTGTGCCAAGCCATGAGCGTAGCACGATCACCTTCGAGCACGCGGCCTTCAGCGAGAGGTTGCGCTCGAAGTGACGATTCTGTCACGGAGAATGGCGTGCTACCGAGGTAGTGTCGACGGGGCGGTCTGTGGAATATCGCCGGAACGCGTATGGTTTGATCCTAGCCTCTGCATGTCAGAATCTGAATGGCCAGGTTGCAGCGTGAGCCTTCAAGACCGCGAACGCGTTTAAGGTGCGGAAACCGTCCAGTGGGTGCTGATAAGCGCTCAAGATGATCTGGATCAAGTTTCTTTTTTCGGCTCTGTGATATCAGTAACCTGTTGATAGCACGCCCTGGCGACGTTGCGTCCGCCAGAGAAGAAGGCGACGAAGATCAGAGCTTGATCCCGGGCTGGGAACGAGTAGACGTCTGGCCGCAGAGCGCCATCAGTAGAACAGCATCGGCTGGGGCGTGTTGCGTCATCTTTTTTTCTCCTGCGGAGGCATCCCGAGACGCCGATCGAGGGAACGGATTCCGTTTGTGCTGTGCGGTAGATATGCATCGTTACGCACGGCCGAGGAACAGCGAGAATGTCAAGCCAAGAGACGAAGGCAGACTATCCCGGCACTCAGGATTCTGCCCTGCGCAGCGTCCATACCTCTAATCTGCCTGACATCCTATCCCACCTGAACATCAGCCTCGCAGTCTCCACGTACCAGGCGGGCAAGGTGATTCTGGTGCGCAATGACCATGGCACCATCAACACCCACTTCCGCAACTTCTCCAAGCCGATGGGCATTGCCGGAGACGACAGGCAACTGGCCATCGGCGGCACCAGTACGGTCTGGTATTACCGCAATATGCCCGCCGTCGCCCCGAAACTGACACCGCTCGGGAAACACGACGCGTGTTACTTGCCGCGGCGCATTCACGTCACGGGCGACATCGACAGCCACGAAATGGCCTGGGATCGAGACGGCGAGCTGTGGCTGGTCAACACGCGTTTCGGCTGCCTCTGTACGCTGGATGCCGAGCACAGCTTCCACCCCCGCTGGCGGCCGCATTTTGTCACGGCCCTGGCGCCGCAGGACCGCTGCCACCTGAACGGATTGGCGATGGTGAAGGGTCGGCCGAAGTATGTCACCGCCTTCGGTGAAACCGACACCCCGGGCGGTTGGCGGGCGAATAAAGCCAGTGGAGGCATCCTGATGGATGTAGAAGTTGACGAGATTATTCTGCGCGGCCTCTCCATGCCCCACTCGCCGCGCTGGTATGGGGAGAAGCTTTGGCTCTTGGAATCCGGTGAGGGCAGCCTCGCCTTGGTCGACGTCGATGGGGGCACGTGGCGGACGATCACGAAGTTGCCTGGCTATACGCGAGGGCTGGATTTTGTCGGCCCGCTCGCCTTCATTGGCCTTTCCCAAGTGCGGGAGAGCGCGGTGTTCAGTGGCATCCCGCTGGTGGAGCGGCTCACCGAGCGCACCTGCGGGGTGTGGGTCGTCCATCTTGAGACCGGGCAAACCGTCGCCTTCCTGCGGTTCGAGGCCGGGGTGCAGGAGATCTTTGCGGTCACGGTAATCCCCGGCGTGCGCTTCCCGGAGATGCTGGAATGGGATGATGAGCGGCTCGCCAATTCCTACGTGCTACCCGAGGTGGCGCTCGCCGATGTGCCGCCGATGAGTGGCGACGAACCAGAACAGGAGACCGCTCCAAACCCAACTCAGCCTTCTCCGGAAGTGAAAGACGCAGGGAAGCCAGCCGACCAGTCAGAGCCGGAGAACGTTCACCGGCAGACAAGGGCGTCCAAGACGGGAGCTCAACTCAACAGTTCGCAGAGAACACACTGGGGAATGTGAACCATGGTCACACCAAGGACCCAACAACACGCGGGTGTGTCCATGCTCGCTTCCTGGCAAACCGGATTGGCCGACGTGGCCACTGAAAAGCCATCTCTGGCGAGAGAGGTCGCACGCCACCGGAACAGGATACTGTTTAGATTCGCGCATTTTCACGCGAAGCTCGAGGCCTTGCCCCGCCGCACGCGCCGCGCCCTGGAACGCAGGCTTTCCATGACTTTAGCCGGCGTGGCATTGATGCTGGCGCTGGGCAGTGGGCCGGCCGCGGCGGCCATCATCGACGTCGACGGCATCAAATGTACGCTCATCGACGCTATCATTGCCGCCAACACGGATACCGCCATCGGAGGCTGCCCGGGGGGGAGCGGCGCCGACACCCTGGTGCTGCGCCCGGGCAGCACGCATACGCTCGACAGCTTTTACGATGACTTTAGTGGCCCGACCGGCTTACCAGTCATTACGAGCGAGGTCCGCATCGAGGGCAATGGTGCGACCATCAGGCGCGAGGCCACCGCGCCTGCGTTTCGCATCCTGGCGGTCTCCTCCTCCGACCTCACGCTTCACGGCGTGACCGTCACCGGGGGCATCGGGACTTTTGACGAACGATATGCTCCGGGCGGCGGCCTCTGGGCGACCGACAGTACGATCACCATCAGGAACAGCACTATCTCGGGCAACTCGGGCAGTTGGGGTGGCGGTATCGCTACGTCCGGCGGTGGCCCGATTACCATCACGAACAGCACTATCTCGGGCAATACGGGTCGCGGCGCATTTTTCGGTTATAGCACCCGGGACTCGGCTAGCGTCGTTATCATGAACAGCACCATCTCGGGCAATACGCGTGGCGGCATCGCTGTGTGGGGCCGTGGCCCGACTACCATCGCGAACAGCACTATCTCAGGTAATACTGCCCTTATCCGTCATTATGGTGGCGGCGTATTGGCCCGGGGGGGTGAATACACTAGCGAACATCTCGCTTTTGACCGCAGCATCGTTGCCGGCAACACGGCTAAAGACAACTCGCAAGTCTTGGCGGGTAGCTTTGTTACCGTTACTGCCGATAACTACAATCTGTTTGGCACGGACGGCGATGCCGGGGTCACGGGCTTCACACCCGGCGCGAGCGACATCGTGCCGGCAGAGGGCGTCCAGCTCAGCGCTATTCTCAACCCCAACCTGGCCGATAACGGAGGCCCGACCTTAACCCATGCCCTGGTGACGGGGAGTCCGGCCATCGACGCCATCCCGGCGTCAGCAGACTGCGGGGTCACGGACCAGCGCGGCGAATCTCGGCCCCAGGACGGCAACGGGGATGGCGTGCCCGCCTGTGACATTGGCGCGTATGAAGTTGGCGGTATCCCGCTGGGAGACGGGCCGGGAGACGGCGGCGTGCCGAGACCCAGGCCTTCCAAGGCGATGCCCTGGATACCGTTGCTGCTGGAGGATTAGCGTGTGAGCTGTCCCGTGGGAGCCATGCGAGATTATGAATGCGCCCGGTATGAGTCGGTTCGGATCGGTTTCCGTCGGCCCCCTTTAAATCCTGACCATTTCACTCGGTCCTTTTCTGGCGTAAGGAGTGGGTTACTCGCGATTTGTGTGACCACCGCGACTGTGAGCGGAGACCCGATTTCCATTGCTGCCCGGCCGACTGACACATTTGATGATCTGCGTCATGCCGGTTGAGCGCAGATAGTGATAACCAGAAATAAGAAGCCATTCGACCAGTCAGAGCCGCAGGACATTCACAGGCAAACAACGGTATCCAGGACAGGAGGTTAACTCAATAACCCGCACAGAACACACTGGGGAATACGAACCATGGTCACACCAAGGTTCCAACCACATCGGCGTGAGTCCCTGCTCACGGCCTGGCAGGTCGGTTTAGCCGGGGTGGCCCTGATACTGGCGCTGGCCAGTGGGCCGGTCTCGGCGGCCACCATCGATGTCGACGGGTTCTTCTGTACCCTCATCGACGCCATTGAGGCCGCCAACACGGACAGCGCTAGAGGGGGCTGCCGGGCGGGGAGCGGCCCTGACACTCTTGTGCTGAGGCCGGGCAGCACGCATACGCTCGAGAGCGTGTACACGGACTTACGTGGCCCGACCGGTCTGCCGGTCATCCGGAGCGAGATCCGCATCGAGGGCAATGGTGCCACCATCAGGCGCGAGGCCAGCGCGCCTGCGTTTCGCATTCTAACCGTCTCCCTAGCCGACTTCACGCTCGAGGGCGTGACCATCACCGGGGGGCGGCTTGATGGTCCGGGCGGTGGTCTCTATGCGCACGTCAGTATTGTCAGTATTGCAAACAGCACCGTTTCGGATAATACGCTTGAAGGCGGGGGGTTTGGCGGTGGCGGCGTCTCTGCGCACGATAGTGACCTTACCATCACTGACAGTACGATTTCCCGTAATAATGCGGCAGGGCGGATTGGTGGCGGGGTCGCTCTGGACAACGGCACGGTGATTATCACGGGTAGCGCGCTCTCGGACAACTCGACTGGTTCTCGTGGTGGCGGCATCCGTACGGGCTTCAGTACGGCCACCATCACGAACAGCACCCTCTCGGGTAATACGGCCGGCAGTGATGGTGGTGGCGTCGCGGTGCATAACGGTTCAGCCACCATCGCTAACAGCACCCTCTCGGGCAATACGGCCAGACGCTCGGGTGGCGGTATCGCTACGTCCGGCGGTGGCCCGATTACCATCACGAACAGCACTATCTCGGGCAATACGGCCAGACACGCGGGTGGCGGCGTATTGGCCTGGCCGGGTGATAGCGAACATCTCGCTTTTGACCGCAGCATCGTTGCCGGCAACACGGCTAACGTCGACTCGCAAGTCTGGGCGAGTAGCGGCGTTACCGTTATCGCCGATAACTACAACCTGTTTGGCACGGACGGGGATGCGGGGGTGTCTGGCTTCACACCCGGCGCCACCGACATCGTGCCCGCCGTGGGTGTCCCGCTCAGGGCCATTCTCAACCCCAACTTGGCCGATAACGGCGGCCCGACCTTAACCCATGCCCTGGTGTCGGGGAGTCCGGCCATCGACGCCGTCCCAGCCTCAGCAGACTGCGGGGGCACGGACCAGCGCGGCGAATCGCGGCGCCAGGACGGCAACGGAGACGGCGTGCCCGGCTGTGACATTGGCGCGTATGAGTTTGGCGGTGTCCCGCCGGGAGACGGG
>JASJBY010000183.1 GCA_030066245.1 Gammaproteobacteria bacterium | reverse complement strand
CGCTCGGTGATACTCTATTTCCGCATCCCGCCAGAGAATCTCGAAGCGAGTGCGTACTTCGTGGATGCGGTTATAGATGGTCTCCAGCTTGGTGGCTTTGTCGACCACGTACTCCGGCGTGGTCACTTTTCCACAGTCGTGCAGCCAACTGGCGATGTGCAGCTCTTCCCACTCGTCGTTGCTCAATCTGAAGTCGGCCAGCCGGCCCTCATCGGTCGCATGGGCGGCTTGCGCCAGTAGCTGAGCCAACTCCGGCACTCTCTGACAATGACCATGAGTGTAAGGGGATTTGGCGTCGATAGCCCCGGCCACAACCTGGATGAAGGAATCGAGAAGATCTTTTTGCGCCTTCAACAGGCGGCGATTGTCCAGCGCGACGGCGGCCTCCGAGGACAAGGCCTGAATGTAGGAAACAATCTCGTCCCTGAACCCCGCGATGTCGCCCGCAGGCGTCCGGGCATTGACCAGCTGCAAGACACCGACGATCTCTCCCTTGCGATTGGTCAATGGGACGCTGAGCAGAGATTGACACCGGTAATCCAGTTGTCCGAACCGCTCTTTCACGTCCCGGCAGTTCAACGACTCTTCGCTGCTCAGCTCATCCAGGCGTATGACCTGACGCCGGCTGACCGTCGCCGCATCAACCGTTCCGTCCGCCGAACCTTCGTCTCCTGACCGAAGGCGAACAGCTTCGAGCGCGGCCTCCCGGCCGCTGGTTCCCCCAAGCCGGATACCCGTTTTCTCGTTCTGTAATATGGAAACCTCCAACATGCTGCCGTCATCCGAGGCCAGCAGAATGGCGCCCGCCTCGGCCCGGGAGACAGTTCTGGCTTCATCCAGAATCATCTCCAGCAGCCGGTCGTAGTCTTTCTCCGCGGAAAGCGCCTTGGAAATGGCAAGAAACTGCTGGATGGAGGATTTCATGACCCCCATGGTGTGGGCCAGGTTGTCGACCTCGTGAATCCGGGACTGCACGGTGACGGGTGTATCGAGCTTGAACTCCCGGATCTGCTCGGCTTCCCGTGCCAAGGCTCGCAATGGCCTGGAGACCTTGCGCGCAACCCCGAGGACGACCAACAGGGCGACCAGCAAAAGGCCGGCGGATATGAGTACACTCTGGTTCCTAACACGGGTAACCTCGGCCAGCAGCTCGTCTCGCGGCAACACCATCGCAAGATACAGGCCCTCGCCCGAGCGGGTGGGCAGGGGCGACAGGGAGGCCAGCCATTCTTTACCGGCAACGGCGAAGTCGAAGCGCGCTGTTTCGGAAACGGGGGCGTATCGTGCGGCAAGCTGCCTCATCACCGGGTCGGGAGAATCCTCCAGACGAGGCAACTCCAAAGACCTGCTGTAGGTGCCGCTCACCGGCGGCGTGGACGGAGGAAAGTCCGAGAAAGCGATCATCCTTCCATCGTCATCCACCATGGCGACCCGAGTGGATGGGGTGACACGGTGTGCTGCCAGTCCCGAAGACAGGCTTTGCAGGGTAAGATCGGCGCCCAGCACGGCACCCCCCTCCGCCAGACGCCTAGCCATGGTGACCCCGACTTCCCGGGTGGTGAAGTACACATAGAAGTCCGACGTAATCTGCACGGCATTGTGAATCGCCGCCTTGAACCAGTCCTGTTTGCGGGGGTCGTATCGGAGCCGCTGCGGCGGCCGGGTTTCGAGCAGAAAGAGCTTGTCGTTGAAGAACGACCACTCCTCCCTGACGACCTGGTCGTCTACGCGCTCGACGCTCTGAACCGCATAGGCAGCGGATGGCGGCGCCTTCATCGCCGCTCGCGCCACCTCCTGCCCGCCCAGGAAAGAGCGAACGAGAAAGAAGTCGCCGTCCACGTCGCCAAGGAAAAGGGAGGCGATGTTCGGGTTCAGCCTCAGCGCCTCCGTCAGATAGCCCAGGAGCTGCATTCGCTCCTTCAGGGACTTGCCCCTGGTCTCCACGCTCCGGGAGGAGATATCCACAAGGTTCTGCACCGGGCCATACAGCGCGGCAATGCTGGTGCTGGTGTGTTTGCTGATCCGGGCCAGGACATCGTCCGTGGCCAGCAGCGCCATGCGACGGCTTTCGACAAAGTTGAACGCCGTCAGGGCGCCGCCGAACAGCACCAGAATGACCGCGAAGAGCACGGCGAGCGTCACATGCAGGGGGTAACGGGCGACCGGTTCCGGGATGCTCTTGCCCCGGTCTTGTTGGCGGCGACTGGATGCAGTTACGGACGCGGTCGACATGACGCAACCCCTGTGAGTTCGGCGGAAAGCCCTTCCCGGGCGTCACTCCACTACGCTACGTGGACGGGGTAACTCCAGCCGCCGCCAGATATTCGCGAAGGTGGCGGATGTCGTGCTTGGCACACACGCCGCCGTGATGGGGACGGTGCAGAGTTCCTTCTACGCCGTTCAGCACGACGCGCATGCGTGCCCCGCGTCCCGACTCGAGCACGCCGCCTAGATGCCGCAACAGCGACTCCACATCCCGCCAGTGGATGTTACCGCTGATAGGCTCCTTGAACACGGCATTAAGTACGCGCTCGTGCTTGTGGCTCATGGCTCCGCGCCGGGCGATAGGTAAGGTCCGCCTGGGTGAGAAGTCCGGGCTAGGGCAGGCGCCTGCCGCTAGCTCGCGCCAATCCCCTGTCGGATGAGCATGATGGCGTCGTCTACTGTCTCCGCCGGCTGAATCAGGCGCGTATCTTCGGAGCTGATGGTCCCTTCCGAAATCAAAGTGTCGTCAATGAAGTCCGCCAGCTTGCCCCAGAACTCCCGTCCCATGGACACAATAGGGAAAGCACCCAGCTTCTCGGTCTGAATGAGAGTAATGACCTCGAATGCCTCATCCAAGGTCCCGAAGCCTCCGGGCATGACGACGAAAGCGGACGAGTACTTCACCAGCATCACCTTGCGGATGAAGAAATGCTCGAACTCGATGAAGTGGTCCAGATACGGGTTGGGCTCCTGCTCCATGGGAAGCTGTATATTGCAGCCCAGGCTCAGCCCGCCGGCTTCTTTGGCACCGCGGTTCGCCGCCTCCATGATGCCCGGGCCACCCCCGGTTATGACGTTGTATCCGGATTTGGCCAGCCCTCTTCCCAGTTCCCGGGCCAGCTCATAGTAGCGATGTCCCTCCTCGAAACGGGCCGAGCCGAACACTGTCACGCTGGGGCCGTCGAAATCGAGACTCTCGAACCCGCGTAGAAACTCGAGGAAGAATTTCACGGCGCTCTCGAGATCCGCCTCGCGATTGCGCCGGCCGGACAGAAACAGCCGTTCCGCTCCCCTGACTTTGCCCAGCAGGGTATACGATTCACCGGCGCCGCCGGATGCCTGTTTGATCATGGTCGCCTCCCGTCTGCAAATACTCTCGACCGTAAGCTCGGTCGCTTCGCTCTGGAAACATTATCCTGGATCTGTGGGCCGGCCTCGAACGGGCTGGTCGCGATAAGCGTCTGGCGAGTGCGACGGACTTTTCTCCGAGCCGCTGCAGGGCCTGCCTCGAGCAGCGCGTCAAGCTTGCAATCTACTGAATAAAATAGATTTTTTTCCAGGCAAGACGGTAATGCCGAGGGAGCGCCGCAGAGGCCATCAGGCACTAGGATATTGACCTGCCGCAGCACCTGCTTGACCCTCGCACCCGCTGTGTGTTGACTAGGGCCGTAGCCGCACAAGACCATAGCGAAAGAATGACGGGCTTCTGGCGACAGAACAATGCACACGAACAAGGTAGCTTCCAGCGACGCGCCGAGGGCCGCGAGCCCGTCGCTCTCCCTGGCGTCCGCAGAATTCACGCCACAGCCGGCTTCTTTGCCTCTCTCGCAGCAGATATACGCCGATCAGGTAGCCTTCCTGTATCGCAATTCGCTGGTGGGATTCGCCGTAACCCTGTTGGCCGGCGCCCTGCTGGCCTTCTCCATGCACCCTCAGATTGCCGCATCCGTGCTGCTCATCTGGTATGCGATCCTGGTGCTGATTACCGGCATGCGCTTTACCCTGACATACGTTTATCACTGGGCGCGTCCGCCGGCGAATCGCGCCCGTCGCTGGGAAACCCTGTTTCTGGTGGGCACGGCCATGGCAGGACTCGCCTGGGGAAGCACGATTTTCGTCCTCTACCCTGCCGATGCCGTGCCCTATCAGGTCTTTCTGGCCATGGTGCTGGCTGGAATCTCCGCCGGTGCGGTAGCGGTGTTCTCAGCGCGTCTCGCGGCCTACCTGGCCTTCGCCGTGCCCATCCTGCTGCCGGCCGCTGTGCACTTTCTCGCCCAGGGTGACTCCTTGCATCGCATCCTTGGCGTCCTGACACTGCTGTTCCTGGGCGGAATGATGGTCACGGCAAGAAACTCCGAGCGAGCGTTCCGCACGACCCTGGAGCTGCGCTTTGACAACAGACAGCTCGCCGAGGAGATAGCAGAACGCCGTCGCGTGCAGAACGAGCTGAGTGCGAGCGAGGAGCGCTTTCGGGACTTCGCCGAATCGGCCGCCGACTGGTTCTGGGAAATGGATTCAGACCTCAGGTTCACGGCCATATCGGAGCGATTCGAAGATGTTGCCGGGGTGCCGCGGGAACATCTGCTCAGACACGGAGAGCCGCACTTCTTTGCCAAATACGTGGAGAAGCCGGAGGAGCTTCAGGGCTGCCTCGACCTCCTCTTCCAACGTCAGGCCTTCGATAACCTGGAGCTGACCTGGACCCGTCCCGACCAGGCACGGCGCACCTTCCAGCTGAGCGCCAAGCCGCTGTACGCGCCGCACGGAGCGTTCGCCGGCTATAGGGGCGTCGGCAGAGACGTAACGGAGGAACACCGCAAAGCGAAGCTGCTCGCTTACCAGGCTCAACATGATGCGCTGACCGGTCTGGTGAATCGGCCTGAATTCACTCGCCGGGTGGAGCACGCCATTTCCCGTTGCCAACGGGACGGAACACCCTGTGTGGTTTGCTACCTGGACCTGGACCACTTCAAACTGGTCAACGATACCGTGGGGCATGCTGCCGGGGACGAGTTGCTGAAGCAGATAGCAGGCTTGTTTCTGGGCCGGATCAGAGCCAGGGACACCGTGTCGAGACTCGGCGGCGATGAGTTCAGCTTGCTCCTGGAGGACTGCCCGCTGAAGAACGGAATTGACCTCGCCGAATCGTTGGTAGCCACCCTGGAAGATTTCCGGTTTCGCTGGGAGGGGCGCAGTTTCGGCGTTGGTGCCAGCGTAGGCGTGGTGCCTATCGTGTCGGGCGACGAAACCGTGGTGCAGCTGCTGGCCCAGGCGGATCTTGCCTGCTACGCGGCGAAGGATACGGGTCGCAACCGCGTTCAGGTCTTCCGCACGGAGGACTCGGACCTGGCGCGCCGGCAGGACGAGCTGCATCGCGTGAGCGAACTGCGCGACGCCCTGGAGAACGACCAGTTCTGTCTCTATATTCAGCCCATCCAGGCGTTGGGCAGCCGGTCAATCAGCCATTACGAGGTACTGCTGCGCTTGCAAGGCCGTGACCATGAGATAATCACGCCCGGCAGCTTTATCCCGGCAGCTGAGCGCTACGGCCTGATGAGAGAGCTGGACCGCTGGGTGGTCAGAAAAACCATCATGGCAGCCGCCAGGGGTGGGCTGGATAACTCGGATGCGGCCCTGTTCGTCAATCTGTCGGGCAACAGTCTGGATGATGACCGCTTGCTGCGGTTTATCCAGGAAAACCTGAATCGCGCGGGCGTTAACGCCGCGCGCATAGGCTTCGAGATTACCGAAACGACGGCGGTGAGACATCTCAGTCATGCCGAGAGGCTCGTTCAACAGCTGAAAAGCCATGGGCACTGTTTCGCGCTGGATGATTTCGGCAGCGGCCTCTCTTCCTTTGCGTATCTCAAGCGACTGCCCGTCGACTTTCTGAAAATAGATGCGAGTTTCGTACGCGACATGGCGCAGGACGCCACGGCCAGGGCCATGGTCACGGCGATCAAGCAGATCGGCCAGACTTTGGGCATTGAGACTATTGCCGAAGGGGTTGAAAGCGAAAACACGCTGGCGGCGTTGGGTGAACTCGGCGTCGACTATGCCCAGGGCTACGCGGTGGGTAAGCCGATCCCCCTGGACCAGCGGCAGGTTATGACGACACCCAACCAGGCCTGAGCCAGGCGGTAGCCAGCCGGAGACGTGGCAACGCCGGGCAGACGAGCAGAGTATCCCCTGATGAGAAAACGTTCGGTCTATCTGGTCGCCGCATCAATTCTGGTCATCGGCCTCATGCTGCTGCCGTTGGCTGAGACACCGACAGTCGATACGCCGCCGGAGCCGGCACAGATTATCTCACTGCTCGACGCGCTCGAAGCAACGGACGCGCGGCGTCGCGTTCCCTTTCCTACGGGACCGTTGGCATTCCCAACGGACCATGGTACGCATACCGACCAGAGCCTGGAAACCTGGCAATTCGCGGGGCGCGTTTCTGCAGGTGACGGCCGACCGTTCGGATTTCGGCTGAACCTCTATCGTCTGCGTCTGATTGCGCCCGGCGCCAGCCCCCGCCCATCAGCGTGGGCCGCGCGGCACCTTTACTGGGCTCAGCTCGCGGTCACCGATGTCCGCGACCAGACTTTCCAGCTGTTCGAGCGCTATTCAAGAGATGGGCCTTCCCTGGCCGGGATGAAACCGGCACCGCTACGCCTGGTCGTGGACGACTGGCGGATAGAGCTGCCGCAAGGCCCGACCGAGCAAGCCTCGTTTCGCCTGCGGGCCGGCGAGGGGCCAGTCGAGCTGGATCTGGTGCTGGCACCCGTCACCGGGGTCCAGCCCCTCAGTGACGCCGCGCCAAGCGGCAATGCCGGACCACAGCCTTTTCGGGGCTACCGCCTGACGCGCATGGAGGCTCGCGGCATCCTTGCCATCGGTGCACAGCGCCATGATGTTGGCGGCAGCGGCTGGCTGGAGCACGCCTGGGGCGATATTCCGCTGCCGGTAGGACAGGTCGTGTGGAGCCGGTTCAACCTGCAACTCGACGACGGAACTGATGTCGCAATCTTCCAGCTACGCCGCCGCGACGGAAGTCGTCCGCCAACGGTGACGCTGGTGCTCACGGCGCCGGACGGCAAAGTGCGCGCCTACGAAGACGCCGCGCTCTCCTTCCAGGCGCTGCGCGAGTGGCGCAGCCCCGTGGACGGTACCCCTTACCCCTTGGAATGGCGGCTGACCGTGCCGACGGCCGAGATGACGCTGGACATTCGTCCAGCCGTTCAGGACCAGGAGGTGGTGGGTGCCCTGAGGTACTGGTCGGGCCAGCTTCGAGCGACGGGGCAAAGACGAGGCGAAGCCGTTGAAGGCTGGGGTTTTGCCGATCTGTTCGGTTACGCGGCGACAGCCCACCGCTCCAGCTGAAGCTGGTGCACCAACGCCCGTGCCGCCCCGTTGGTCCGAGACCATCCGCCAGCCTCAGCTTATAGATGCAGCGCTATGCATGCGGCCCCATCGGCTCGCGGCGCCCCACAAAGTGACCCGATAAAGCAGCCATGAAGTATTCAGGAAAGCACATTGTTACCCTCGCCGCCGCGGCGTTTCTGCTGCTCGCGGGCTGTGCCGAAGAGACGCAAACGGTCGCTCCCGTGTCGTCGTCACCCGTCGGTCCGGTGCCCGCCGCCGCGCAACGAGACGGCGACCCGGCGACGGGTCTTGCGGCCCTGGTGAACGGCGGGTACGACACCTGCGGCATGCCTTATCGGGCCTATAGGCGAATAGCAGAGCCTGTGAAGGCCGCGGACCTCGGAATCGAACGGGAAGGTCGAAACGCCGAGCTTCCCTACATGCTGAGCAGCTACACGACCCCAAGTGGCGTTGAACTGGTGACGACCAACTGCCTGGGCTGCCATGCAGCCCGTTTCGAGGGCAAGCTCATCATCGGTCTCGGCAACGAGACCCTGGATTTCACGGTCAACCCGGCGCTCAACGCGGAGCGCGCAGGGGCTTACGTGCGAGGCGCAGGGGAAACAGCAGCGTGGCTGAAATGGGCGGACCGGCTCAATGCGCTGGCGCCTTACATCATGACCGAAACCGTCGGCGTCAACCCCGCCCCCAGCGCAACCGTGTTGTTAATGGCCCATCGCGACCCCGTGACCATGGCGTGGTCCCCCGACCCGCTGCTCGAGCCACCGCCGCGCCCGCCTCTGCCGGTCAGCGTGCCGCCATGGTGGCGCATGCAAAAAAAGCACGCCATGTTCTACCACACCGCGGGGCGCGGCGATCACGCCCGCATGATGATGATGAAGTCTCTGGTGTGCACGGACACTGTGGAAGAGGCCCGGCGAATAGACCGCATGTTTCCGGATATTCGGGCCTATCTCGCCGCCCTGGAGCCACCCCGGTTTCCCTTTCCCATAGACGAGGAGGTCGCGAAGAAAGGGCGGCAGGTGTTCGAGAACCACTGTGCGCGATGCCATGGCACGTACGGGGAGAACGAGAGCTACCCGAACCTGGTCGTCTCCGTGGAAGAAGTCGGCACGGATCCGTTGTATGCCGACCAGGCAGTCAAGGACGCTGGGCGTTTCGTTCGCTGGTTCAACACGTCTTTCTACGGGGAAGTCTCCCAAGCCGCGCCGGCCCTGGGGTATATTGCGCCACCGCTGGATGGCGTCTGGGCAACAGCCCCTTACCTGCACAATGGCTCGGTGCCGACGATTGCGTCATTGCTGGAAAGCGCTAGCCGGCCGAAGCACTGGCTGCATCCGGGCGATAAGCCGTTGTTTGACCCGACCACATTGGGTTGGCGGGTGGAAGCGCTTGCGTACGGAAAGCAGGGCGCCCGGGATGAGCAGGAGCGGAAGCACATTTACGACACTTCCCTTCCCGGACATGACAACGGCGGTCATCTCTTCGGCGATGTCTTCTCAGATGCTGAACGAACCGCTGTTCTGGAGTATTTAAAAACACTCTAAATTACTGCTTGGTGAAACGCTGCACCGGAGCCCGGGAGGGGCGTTAGCTCCGCTAAATCTCGCCAGACCTTGTTATCGCGGTGCGTTCCTGCACCGCGATACAAGCCCGAGGCCCACCATCCGTGGCGTGCCCGCTCGGCGGAACGGCCATTCACCGGATGGCCGTTCGGCTCCGCCTCTCCCCTGACCTGGCGAGAAGCGGAGATGACGGACTTCCGCTTTCCATGCGCCGCCCGCCATCTACGCCGCTGCGCCAACGCCCCTCCCGGACTCCTACTCA
>JASJBY010000182.1 GCA_030066245.1 Gammaproteobacteria bacterium | reverse complement strand
CGCAAAAATCCTCAGGGGCGTGGCATTGCGCAGCTCGCTGTTGAGATCATCGAATTCGAAGGCCGCCGGATCCAGGCCCTTGACGCCGATGTCAAGCATACGCAGGGCCTTTTGAATCACCTCGGCAAAGGTGCGTCCGATCGCCATGACCTCGCCGACGCTCTTCATTTCACTTCCGATGCGCATGGACGCACCCCGGAATTTGGCCAGGTCCCAGCGCGGTACCTTGCAGACCATGTAGTCCAGGGCGGGTTCGAAGAACGCCGTGGTGCGCTGGGTAATGGCGTTCGGCACTTCTGGAAGCGAGTAGCCCACGGCCAGCTTGGCCGCCACGTAAGCGAGCGGGTAACCGGTCGCCTTGCTTGCCAGAGCGCTGGAACGGGACAGTCGGGCATTGACCTCAATGACCCGATAGGCCAGGCTCTTCGGGTCGAGGGCGTACTGAATATTGCACTCCCCGACCACGCCGAGATGCCGCACCGTCTTGACGGCCACGGAGCGCAGAAGCTGGTACTCTTCGTCATTCAGCGTCTGCGACGGTGCCACGACGATGGACTCGCCGGTATGGATCCCCATGGGGTCCAGATTTTCCATATTGCAGACGGTGATGCAGTTGTCGCGACAATCGCGCACCACCTCGTATTCGATCTCCTTCCACCCTGCCAGGCACTCCTCCACCAGCACCTGGGGGCTGCCCCCGGAGAAGGCCCGTCGCAGCGCCTGCTCAAGTTGTTCTCTGGTCTCCACGATGCCGCTGCCCTTGCCGCCGAGCGCATAGCCGCCCCGCAGCATCAGGGGGAAGCCGATCGTCTCGGCTGCCAGGTACGCTTCCTCGAGAGAGCTGCACGCGTGGCTGCGCGCCGTGTCGACACCGATCTCGGCTAGCTGCTCGACGAACAGGCGCCGGTCCTCCGTGTTGCGTATGGTCTGGACCGGACTGCCCAGCACCTGGACCCCGTAGCGCGTCAAGACCCCGCGCTCATGGAGGGCCAGGCCGCAGTTCAATGCGCTCTGCCCCCCGAAGGACAGCATGATGGCGTCCACCTCTTCCTTGACGATGATCTGCTCGACGAATTCGGGCTCCACCGCCACGAGATAGATACGGTCAGCCAACTTGGCGCTGGTTTGGATGGTGGCGATGTTCGGATTCACCAGGATGGTGCGGATGCCTTCCTCTTTGAGCGCCTTGAGGGCCTGGGATCCGGAGTAGTCGAACTCCCCGGCCTGCCCGATCTGCAGCGCGCCGGATCCGAGCACCAGAACCCGGCGCGGCTTCTTCGGCATGTAGGCGCCGTACATTCGCCTAGCTCCGGGCCAGGGCGCCCACCAGGCGCAGGTAGTCGTCAAAAAGGAACGCCGTGTCCTGGGGGCCGGGACTGGCTTCCGGATGAAATTGGACCCCGAAGAAGGGCTTCAGTCGTGAGCGCAGCCCCTCGTTGGTGCCGTCGTTGGTATTGACGAACCAAGGCTCCCAATCCGGGGGCAGCGCGCCGTCTCTGACAGCGAAGCCGTGGTTCTGACTGGTGATGTAACAGCGTCGGGTCAGGAGGTCTTGCACCGGCTGATTGACCCCGCGGTGTCCGTAGGGCAGCTTATACGTGTCGCCGCCCGCCGCCAGGGCAAGAATCTGGTGGCCGAGGCAGATGCCGAGAACGGGCCTCTCGTAGCCGTTGAGCAGCTGCCTCACCTGTTCCACCAGAGACTGCAGCTGCCTCGGGTCGCCGGGGCCGTTGCCGATTACGATGCCGTCGGCCTGTGCCGCAAGCTCCGCCAGGCGATGGTGCCAGGGCACTCGCACTACGCTGACTCCACGGGCGAGCAGCGATCGCACGATGTTGTCCTTGGCGCCCACGTCGACGACCATGACGGTGAGTTCGCCGCCTTCGTAGCGGGTGACCGCCGTCGGCGCGACCGCGTGAAAGACTTCCTCCTGCATATCGACGCCGGCGGCGCTGTCGCGTGCGGCGTCGAGCGACTGCGCGCTGGGAATCAGCCAGCCCTGCATGGTGCCGTGCTCCCGCAGCCGGCGGGTTAAAGTGCGCGTGTCGATGCCGGTGATGGCTGGAACGTTCTCGCTGCGCAGCCATTCTCCGAGGGAACGACTCGCGGCGTGATGGCTGTAGTCGTCCACGTAGTGTTGAACCACGAGCCCTTGTACCTGGATCCGGTCTGATTCGTATGGGCGGTCCAGGCTGGCCGTCGCCCGGGGCGCGGGCACGCCGTAGTTGCCCACCAAGGGGTAGGTAAAGACCAGGATCTGGCCCTTGTACGATGGATCGCTGAGGGTCTCGACATAGCCGGCCATGCCGGTGTTGAAGACAACCTCGCCGGTAACGGGCTTGGTTGCGCCGAAAACGCGGCCCGCCACTTCGGTGCCGTCCTCAAGTACGAGCTTCATATGCGAGAGTATCCTACCGTCCGGGTCCACCCCAGAAGTGCCACTCAGAGAACCACCGTGCGGTTCCGGCCTTCCTCCTTGGCCTGGTAGAGTGCCGTGTCTGCCTTCTGGACGATGGACTGCACCGTGTCGCCTGCGGCGAGCGTCAAGGCTGCGCAGCCGACGCTTGCGGTGACGTCGATATCCTTGCCCTCGAACTGGAACTTGTGCTGCTCGATGCTCTTGCGCAGGCGCTCACAGAGCATCTTGATGTCCTTGGGCTGTATGCCTTTGTAGAGCATGATGAACTCTTCACCGCCATAGCGACCGATCACGTCGCTCGGGCGTTTCAAGCTCTTGAAGATCTTGCCAATCTCCTGCAACACGTAATCTCCGGCGAGGTGCCCGTACTGATCGTTGATCTGCTTGAAGTGGTCGATGTCGATCAGCAGACAGGCCAGAAAATCACCGTGACGGCGTCCTCTTTCCACCTCTTCTCCGAAAGTCGTTTCGATGTACCGCCGGTTGGGCATGGCAGTCAGGGTATCCATGTAGCTCAGTTTCTCGAACTGCTCCTTCAGGTTTTCTGACTGGGTAAGCTTGCCCAGCAGGTCCACGAGTTCCTGGTTCTTCTCGCTAAGCTCGGCGTTCCGAACGTTCACTTCCGCGTACAGCCTGGACTGCTGGATCATGTTCACGGCCTGGCTGGCGTAGATCTCGAACAGCTTCGGGTCCTGCTTGATGGGATCATCGGACTGTACGAAGAGGACACCCAGCACTTCCGGACCGATGCGCAGGGGGGCGACGGCTGTGTCACCGTCGACTACCGCGTAGCTCTTCTTGTACATCACCTCGTGGGCAAGGCCCCAGCGCTTCCGCAGTTCTCCTGCCGACAGACTGTCAATGCCGTCGAACGTACCCTGACCGAAGTGAACGGGTTTATCACCATGCGGCAGGAAGACGAAGCCGTCTTTAGCCCCGGCCAGGCGCAGGAAATGGCTGAGAATGCCCTGCAACAGGTTGTCGAGGACCATTGGGGGAACCCGGTTGACATCCTGAGCCGTCTGCAGAATATACAGCAGGCCGTTGGACATCATCTCCAGGTTACTGATCAGGGACTCCTCCCGTCTTCTCTGATTCCAGGCCGTCACGAGATGATAGGCGGTCTGCTCCAGCTCGCCGGTTGAGAACGGCTTGTTGAAGTAGAGCCAGTCATCCTGCCTGGAAAACAGGGCGCCGAGCTGGCTCGGGGAGCGATCGGTATACGCAGTGACAACGGCGCACAGCATCTGGCTGTCCATTTTCAGGATCTGCTTGATGGTCTCCGGTCCATCGATTCCGCCGGGCATGGCCATATCGAAGAAGCCGACCGGAATCTGACGGCCCGCGTCCAGCTCCTGGCGTACGATGTCCACGGCCTCTTCGCCGCTGGACGCCGTGAATATCTGGTAGGACAGACCCTGTCTCGGAGCCGCGGTCTGCGCCGGCTGCTTCGGGCTGCGGCGCCGGCGGCGTGACACCATGTCGTCGAGTTCTTCGTTGGCTCGGCTCAAAGCGGTCAGTGCATTTCGGTACGCTTCGAGTATGCCTTCCTCGTCATCGACGACGAGAATCGATGTATTGAAATCGGGTTCGTGTATCATTCTAATCACCAGCGCGTCTCTGGAAGGTCTGCGTTCGGCAATGCGCCATCGCCGCGACGCGGCGGCCGCGAGTTCCGGCTCTTGCAGGCCATGGCAGCGACCAACGGCGCTGTCCGACGCAGCCCGGAACGACCGTATTCCTTGCAGTCATCATTTTCCGTGTTCGGCTTCCCTTCTTTTCGAATCCCGACAGTGAAGAATCCGGCAGGCGTGCCTCAGCTTTCCAGGACCGGGTCCTCTAGAAGAAACGGTATGGTCATGACGAAGGTCGTGCCCTCGCCCTCGATGGTCTCGTCCAGCACCAGGTCGCCGCCGCTCTCACGTACGAAGCGCCGGCTGATCCCCAGTCCGAGTCCGGTGCCCTGATCTTTCGACTTGGTGGAGAAATCAAAGCTGAAGATTGCCTGCCGCGCATCTTCCGGGATGCCCGTGCCGTTATCCCTGATGCGTATTTCCAGCTGACTCTCTTCCACCAGCACCTCTGTTTCAATGACGCCGTTGCGCTGCTGTTTCTCGTCAATGCTCTGCATGGCGTTGCGAAACAGGTTGGTGAAGGCCTGTACCATCTCACTCTCGTCAGCCATTACCAGGGGAAGATTCTCCGGGATCCGCTTAACCGCCTTGATGCGCCGCTTGGAGAAGGAATCTTCCAGCACATCGTAGGCCTCGCTGATGGCCTCAGCGATGTCGAGCTTGCGGATGTGCCGCTTCGTGATTACCGATTCCCGCAGGTTGTTGATGATCTTGATGACGCGTTGCAGCTGTCTGTGCACGAAGTTCAGATCTTCCCGGCGTTTCTGCTGGAAGACCAGCTGACTGGTCAGCAGCTTGTCCAGCAGGGCGAAGTCCTCGTCACCATAGGGCTGACCGTCCTCGCTCACAGTCTGCAAGTAGTCGACAAAAGTGCCCGCGCGGTACTCCTTGTGCCAGTCCTCCACAATCTCCCGGGAGTTTCCAACGAGCTGGGAGAACTCCTGCCACTGGTTGAGGTTGTACTCCACCCGGGACAGGATGCTGGTGATCGGATTGAGGACCTCGTGAGCGACCCGGCCGGAAGTCTCGCCCACGACCGCGAGCCGCTCGGCCTTCAAAAGACTCTCTTGGATCTGCTTGCGCTGCTCGACTTCCGATTCTAGCTGCTTGTTGGACTCCGCAAGCTGCGACGTGCGCTTCTGCACCCGGACTTCCAGCTGTTCGTTTATTTCCTGCAGCGCCTGCTGTGCTTTCTTGCGGTCGTCGATGTTATACAGCGAGCCGACCTTGCCTTCCGTCTCGCCCGTCTGAACTGTCAGCATCAGCCATACCAGAGAGCCGTCGCTGCGGCGCAGGCGCACCTCCCGTGCCTCGGGGGCTTCGCCATGTGCCAGATCTCCTGTGATCAGGGCCATGGCGTCCTTTCTGTCCTCCTCAGCAAGATAGTCGGCCAGCCGGCGGCCGAGAGACGCCTCCACCGGATACCCGAGGATGTCGCGCCAGGCATTGTTGAGGTAGGACAGACGGCCTTTCGCGTCGCACTTGAATACGACCTCCCGGATGCGCTCGACGAGTTCCCTGTAGCGCCGCTCGGAGGCTGACAGCTCCTCCATGAGGCGATACTGGATTTGAGCGTGGAGCTCCTGGCTCCTGACCTCAGCTGCCCGCTCTGCCATAGTCCTATACCACCTGGATTACACGCTGCGTCTGGCTGCAACGCGCTGCCTTGCTGGCGCGCCGCGTCCTGTCGTGGAGCCCCTCCGCGGCTTGGCCGCCTGCTTGGACTTGGCGCTCTGCTTCGGCTTGGCCGCCTGCCTGGGCTTGGCGCTCTGCTTCGGCTTGGCCGCCTGCCTGGGCTTGGCGCTCTGCTTCGGCTTGGCCGCCTGCCTGGGCTTGGCGCTCTGTCGCGGCTTGGCCGCCTGCCTGGGCTTGGCGCTCTGCTTCGGCTTGGCCGCCTGCTTGGACTTGGCGCTCTGCTTCGGCTTGGCTTCCTGCTTGGATTTGGCGCCCTGCCGTGCCTTGCGCGGCTTACCCTGTTTGCGCATGTCCAGTCCGCGCAGGAAGGCCCTGGAATCCATGACGTTGGCATAGAGCGGGAAGACCGTGCTGCAGTAGAAGCTCTCCTCCAGGCTCGTGCGGCTGGATATGCAGTCGGAGAGCTGCACCACCTTGTAGCCCTTCTCAAAGGCGGCTCGTCCCGTGGAATCGATGCAGATGGAGGTGATGGCGCCGGCAAGCGCAATCGTGGTTATGCCCCGGTTCTGCAGAAGCTTGTCAAGATCAGTGCTGGCGAAGGCGTTCAAGCCGCGCTTTCCCGGCACTTCGATGATGCGATCGCCGAATGCGAGGATCTCCGGTATGGTCCCGGCCCCCGAGGTCTTGGCCTTGAAAGCGCCAGCATCCTTGATCACCTGCAGGATGCCCACGGGATCGATGAGCTCGCTGTAGTCGGGGGTGAAGTTGATCGGCGTGGTAATGATCATGGCATCTGTCTTCTCCAATGCCTTGATCAAGTCGATCGTATGCTTGAGAACGCTCTGAGTAGAGCTTTCAATGACGCCGTGGAGAATGCCGTCCTCGGCGAAATAGTCGTTCTGATAACCAATCAGCACCAATGCGGTCGTTCGCGGATCCATTTTCTCACCTCGTTATCGGTAGGATCAGGTAGGTTGACGAATCTTCTGCCCCCAGACACACAGCATCGCTGGAACGGGGGTATCCCCTCTCCGGGGCGCCTTCCGCCACCGGTTCCGCCGAGCCGCCCAGCAGGGAAACCCTGCACCCAAGCCGGCCGACAATGCCTGCGCATTTTCCGGCCTCTGCTTGTCGTTAACGCTCATGCCCATAACTCTCGCGCTGCGACCGTCCCTACAGGTACGAGGACAGGCAGGTCGGTGTTGTCTCTGTTTCCAGCTCCTGGATGACCGGCCTTCCGTGACCGTTGTCGCGGTGGAATCTCCGCCGGTCAGGATTTGACACTTTGGGCGCAGTGTCCCGGCTGAGCCTGAGTATGCCTTTGAAGATCAGGTCCAGTAGCCAGTCCTTGTTGCCGCTCTTGAAGGTTCCCCAGCGCAGGGTGCCCAGGGCAATCGCCTTGATGACCCTGAAGATATCCTCGGAGATGATGTATGTCGTGTAATAGGGATTGTCGGGGCAGTAGATCTCCACGTCCCTTTCCGGCGTGCCCAGGTTGTACTCGATACGAAATCGGATGCCGTCTTCCAGGCGTAGATAAAAGCCGTCGTTGTCAGATCGGTCCAGCAGCGCGCGCTGCTCGAAGTACGACTTCACCTGCTGATGAATCGGCTCGGCCGGGTTGTGAATCGTCCGCCGGTAGTAAGACGACACGGCGGCCTCCGGGAGACGATGAATGATGACATAGCCGAAGTTCACGGCATTGATGCCGGCAGAGTGGAAGTTGTTCACCCAACGTTCAATCTGATCGTTATAGTCCTGAAAGGACTGACCGAAGGGCGCGTGACTGTGAGGGACGGAGAACTGCATGTCGTCGCGGTCTGCCGTCTGCAGCACCAGCTTGTGTGCCGGGCCGCCTTTCCACCAGGTGTCAAGCTTCTGCTCGTAGTTCGCCACATCCACCAGGTCTGTGACGATGTGCAGTTTTCCGTCCGGTTTCAGGTGTGAGGCCGCGCCCGCGACGATACGGCTAAGTACGTTCTCTCCCTGGGCGCCACCGTCTCGAAACTTCAGCCCCTCTTCCGGGCTCGGCACGAAGGGCGGGTTCGCCAGGATGACATCGAAGGCCTGGCCCGGAACAGCGCTGTAAAGGTCGCCTTCAACGAAACGCGCGTTTCGTATGCCGTTCAGCTGAGCGTTGAAGCGCGCAAAGCGGATTGCCCTCGGGTTCAGGTCGATACCCACCGTATCCTGGGCGTAGCGACTGGCTACCAGAGCCTGGACGCCGGAGCCGCTGCACAGATCGAGTACCTTCTCGCCGGGGTAACGGGGAGCCGCATGCACCAGCCCCATGCTGTCAAGCCCGATATACATGACCGGGCTTTCCACGAGACGGTCTTCGGAGAAGATCATGAAGCGATGATCCGTGGCGACGTAGAGTCCGTCGACCGAATAAAGCTGCAGTCGGGATGCCCAGTCTTGTCCGCGACTCACAAGAACGCCGAGTCTGACCAGCGCGTCGAAGCATTTCTCGCCGAACAGCTTGCGCAGCCGTTCTTCCTCCATGACCACCCGCAGCAGGAGAAATCGAACCAGGTCTCCGAGCTCGTTTCGAGGCAAGCGGAAGCGGTCGTAGTAATGAAAGTGCGTTGGCTCCAGCAGCTGCAGAGACTCTATGCCAAGCAGCGAGCAGACACCTTGCTCGGTGTAGCCGGCCCGATCGAGCACGCCGCGCAACTCGCCGAGAACGTTGTAAGCGTGAAAAGACGGATCGGAGAATGGGGCGAGCGTGCGACAGTTCTCAGCCGCCAGCTGATACTGAGGCTCAGCCTCCTCCTCAGCCTTGGAAACTTCATCAGGCGGGTCCCCCGCAACGCGTTCAGCACTGTTCCAGCTCTTTTCGCTCAACGGGGAGTCTTCGATGCTCGGCTGGCTTGCCGCCGGGCCCGGTTTGAGGCGGAAGCTGGCAAGCTTACGAATGGCCCAGTCGATGCGTTGGTCCCACTCCAGCGTGGTGAACTGCTGCTCAACACGAAGCTTCGCGAGAGGCTCAGGCGAATCGGCCAGCACGGCCAACAGCAGCTTCACCTCGTCGAGGTTATGCCTGGAGACCGGTGCCAGCCCTCGGTGGTCCACCAGTCGAGACTCTCCCAGAGGATCGAGCAGCAGGACGACCTCGGCTGAAAGCTGCGTCTTGAACGGGCGCCCAAACGGGTTCTCGGCAAAAAGCCTGCTGGTCTCCTTGTAGCGCGCGCTCTTGGCGGAGAGTTCCTTCAGCTCTTCGAGTGTCCACGGACAGCCTTCGATCTCACCTTCGAACAGCGCCCGATCCAGCTGTCGCATCAGCCCGATGACGGACGTTTCGGTGGTGCCAAGGCCGTGAGGCATGGGAGATTCGCCCACCAGCCGCAGGTGCTCTTCGTAGCTGAGGACAGGCACTCCCGGTTTTGAAATCCACAGATTCTCCAGGCACAGAAAGTCGATGTCCGTGCCCAGGAAAGTACTGATAGATTCTTCTGGTGTTTCCACAATGGGCTGCCCGGCCACGTTGAAGCTCGTGTTGAGCAGCACTGGCGGGCC
>JASJBY010000181.1 GCA_030066245.1 Gammaproteobacteria bacterium | reverse complement strand
CCATAGTCCCGCTATGCCTCTGCGGGCGATCGGCCAATCTGCTTTGCCAGAGCGACCCAAGATGCCGAATCCCGGTGAGAAATCCGGGCTAGCCGGCAGCACATGTCGGAGCAGCTTCTCGGGTCTGCATACAACGTCGCCGCGGCATGCTTTCGACTCATGATGTACCCCCCCTATGCCACCGGCTTGGTATGCGTTCAACCTTAGCTCTTTCCTATGTCGCCGAGTGGAATAACGTTGGGGGATGAGCCTGTCGCTTCGAGAGACTGCAGCGCGTGAGTGCGTTGCAGCGATGCTTTTAAACCATCAATAGCAGCTTCGGTGATGCTGATTGAATGCCGAAGGTTATCGTGTAGAAGAGACATTCGGATAAGCACAAGTTATCTCGATACGGTGATCCAGTACGCTTACAACGAAGTCTTTACTTGACGCTTCAAATATATAAGCTAAATTTGGCATGACAACACATATCTTTAAAGAATACTCTTGAAGATTTTGTTTTGAGCCAATTGATTGTCCGTTAGTTAAAGGGGGAAGTAATCGATGGCTGTGAAAAAGAAGGCGGCAAGAAGGAAAGCGGCGCCGAAAAAGAAGGCTGCTGCCAAGCGGAGAACCACGGTAAAGAAGTCAGCAGTGCGCAGAGCAGCGCCAAAGAAAAAGGCTGCTGTGAAGAAGACGGTAAGACGGAAGGCCGCACCGAAGCGTAAAGCAGCGCCAAAGCGTAAGGCTGCACCGAGGCGTAAAGCAGCACCGAAGCGTAAAGCAGCACCGAAGCGTAAAGCAGCACCGAAGCGTAAGGCGGCACCGAAGCGCAAAGCAGCACCGAAGCGTAAGGCAGCACCGAAGCGCAAGGCGGCACCGAAGCGCAAGGCGGCACCGAAGCGCAAAGCAGCACCGAAGCGCAAAGCAGCACCGAAGCGTAAAGCAGCATCCCGCAGGAAAACGGGTCGACGAGCTGCTGCCGAGACTTCTCGTGGCAAGGTCGTGAAGACAAGCGGCCCCATGTCAGGGCTCGGGCTGGACCCGGAGCGTGTAGATAGAATCGAGAAGCGCATGGAAGCTGCGAGAGGCAGGGCACTTGCAAGCTTCGAGGCGAAATGGACCCGCGACTTCTGGCGCGCGGAGAAAGCGAAGCTTCAGGAACGCGAAAAGCGCAAACGGGCCCGCGCACGCGCACGGCGAGCATCAGCTGCCGCCTAGCCGGTCAGCATCGATGCTGCAGGAGAAGCCCCCGAACTAGACTTGTCGGGGGCTTTTCGATTCCCGCCGACACCCCATCCCTCGGTCTCTACTCACACCAGCACCCCACTCGGCATCGCCCCAGACCGCGTCCGCATGCGGGCTCCTCCACTCGCTGCGCGCCGACGGGCCCGGCCCGAACACACCGGCTGCGTCGGCAATCTTTGGGCTAGCGCGCTAGTACTCCGTCAAGGTGGGTGCTAACGCAAGGTGATGACTGGCCAGCCCATCTCTTGGGCCTTTTGTCTCAAGATCTGATCCGGATCCACCGCCACTGGATGGGTAACGATCTCGAGCAGGGGGAGGTCGTTGTGCGAGTCGCTGTAGAACCAGCTGTCTTCAAGCCCCGCATCGTGTGACGCTACCCACGTACGAAGACGGTCCACCTTGCCTGATGCGTAAGAGGGTGTTCCGGCTACCTCTCCCGTGTAGCGTTGTTCCTTCAGCTCGGGTTCCGTGGCGATGAGATGTTCTACGCCCAGCACCTCTGCGATGGGTTCTGTGATGAATCGATTCGTAGCCGTTATGATCAACAAGGTGTCGCCCGACCGCCTGTGGCGGTCCAGCAGCTCGAAGGCCTTGGGCAGTAGAACTGGCTCGATCCTCTTTTCGAGAAAGTCCTTCCTCCAGCGTAGAAGATCCCCCAGGCTGTTCTCTTTCAATGGCCCGAGCTGGAACCGCAGGAACTCGTAGATATCCAGGACGCCCTGTACGTACTCCTGGTAGAAGCGGTCATGCTCCCTGCGGTAGCGGTCACCGTCGACTGCCCCGATGTCGCTGAGATACTGCCCCCAAAGGTAGTCGCTGTCGCCACCGATGAGGGTGTTATCCAGGTCGAAGCACGCCAGGCTCACGTTGGTGGTACCTCCAAGTCTAATAAGTAGTGTTTTGGTATATCGAACATCGGCCACGACGCAATCCGTGTGGGTTTGCTCGGGACGGCTTCGCCGGCGAGCCGGGGCAGGGTTTGCCGTCCTACAAACATTGTGGGAATATTATACTTATGTGAAATATTAAGCTTTGATGACTGGGCCAGTGATTGACTCAGACGGCTACCGGGCAAACGTCGGGATCATCATCAGGAATGAACGAGGCAGGGTTTTCTGGGCTAAGCGGGTAGGACAGGAGGCCTGGCAGTTTCCCCAAGGCGGCATCAAGCCGGACGAAAGCCCTCGCGAAGCCCTGTTTCGGGAATTGTACGAGGAAGTGGGGCTTGGCCCGGAACATGTGGAAGTGACCGGCTGGACCCGCGGCTGGTTACGCTATCGGCTGCCGAACCGCTACGTCCGTCGTAACTGCACGCCCCTGTGCATAGGCCAGAAGCAGATCTGGTATATGCTGCGCTTCCTCGGTAATGAAGCCGATTTCGAGCTGGATCGAGGCCGCAAGCCTGAGTTCGAACGTTGGCGCTGGGTGAGCTACTGGCACCCGATACACGAAGTGGTGTTCTTCAAGCGCGGCGTCTATCGGAGGGCGCTCCGCGAACTCGCTCCGCTGGTCTTCCCCGAAGGCCGCCGCCGGCAGTCCTACCGCCGGTATCAGCAGAGATGGCACGGATGACTCTCCGGGCCGAGGCCGGCCGCGGGGATGGAGCGGGATGCCAGCGCCACGCGCATCAGGCTGCCGGCCTGCAGTTCGTTGATCCAAATCAAGTCTTTGCAGATTCTCGTACCGATGCCGTGGTATAAAAAGGGTTGAGGCGAAAGCTGCGAGTCGACTCAACAAAGGTACACTACGGGCACCGAACGCCTCACCCCTATGCGCTACCAATGGTGCATCTGGCTACCGGCCGCTCTGCGTGAGCGGGGCCGGGGTTTAGCGTCGCCTTACCCTACCGCACCCGTCCCACGCAGGAGACCCGTATGAACATATCCGGCATTCTTGTCGTCGTCTCTCCGTCCGATTTCCAGACAGCCGTCTCAGCGCTCGGTGCCCTGCCTCATGTGGATGTGCACCATACGGACCATCGGACGGGCCGCATCGTGGTCACTCAGGAGGCGGAGACCGTGAACGACGAGGTAGAAGGCCTGAAACGCATCAAGGCGTTGCCGTTCGTGGCGATGGCCGAGATGGTTTACCACTATCTGGACGAGAACGGGCCGACAGCCGGGAATAAGCCGGCTGGTGCCGACGGGGCTGTGAGCCGTGTCGACGTGCCCGCCTCCCTGAACGAGTGAACAGCAATCTGCTGCCAACAACATCAAGCTTCAAGAACGAGGAGGACCCAATGGACGTTACTCGGCGTGACTTCCTGAAAACCAGCATCGCTGCCAGCACTGCCGCCGCCGTTGGCATGCCGTTAAGTCAGTCTGTCCAGGCGCAGGCCGGAGCCGCCGAAGAAGGGTGGCAGTGGGACAAAGGCGTGTGCCGATTCTGCGGTACGGGCTGCGGCATCATGATCGCCACCAAGGATGGGCGCGTCGTCGCCACCAAGGGCGATCCCGACGCGCCGGTGAACAGAGGCCTTAACTGCATCAAAGGCTATTTCAATGCGCCGATCCTGTACGGGGAAGACCGCATCACCCGTCCTCTGCTGCGCATGAAGAACGGCAAGTTCGACAAGAATGGAAAGTTTACCCCGGTATCCTGGCAGCAGGCCTTGGACGAGATGGAGAAACAGTTTCGCGCCGCCTACGCGGAGAAGGGCCCTCACGGGGTAGCCGTTTTCGGTTCCGGGCAGTACACCATTCCGGAAGGTTACGCGGCCGCGAAGCTCATGAAGGCCGGCTTTCGAAGCAACAACCTCGACCCCAACGCACGCCACTGTATGGCCTCCGCGGTGGTGGCTTTTATCCAGACCTTCGGCATCGACGAGCCTGCCGGTAACTACGACGACATCGAGTACACCGACACGGCCATCGCCTGGGGCGCCAACATGGCCGAGGCGCACCCTATCCTGTGGGCACGCATCACCGATCGACTGCTGAGTCATCCCAAGATGAAAGTGGTGAACCTCACCACTTTCAAGAATCAGTCGTCCAACATCGCCGACCTGGAAATCATATTCAAGCCAGGGGCCGATCTGGCCATCCAGAACTACATCGCGCGGGAGATCGTCACCCGGGATGCGGTAAACCATGACTTCGTCAAGAAGCACTGCGTGTTTGCCACCGGTCCCTACGACATCGGCTACGGCATGCGCAGCACGGACAAGTACGCGTTCCCCGCCGAGAAAGACATCCAGGCGAAAGAGCTCAAAGTGACCCTGGACAAGTACGAGGCCATTGGTCAACGCAAGAAGGTCGGCCAGGTGGTGGAGCAGAACAACACCAAGAAGCCGGTAAAGCACTGGCTGATTTCCTTTGAGGAATTCAAGAAAGGTGTCGAGCCCTACACCCTGGACTTCGTGGCTGAGCTGGCCAAGGGAGATCCGGATGAGTCCTTGGAAGATTTCAAGGCCAAGCTCATAGAGCTTGCCGATCTCTATATAGAGCCCGAGCGCAAGATAGTGAGCTTCTGGACCATGGGCTTCAACCAGCACTATCGAGGCAGCTGGGTCAACGAGCAGGTCTACACGAATCACCTCCTGCTCGGCAAGCAGGCTCAGCCAGGCAACGGCGCCTTCTCATTGACTGGCCAGCCTTCCGCCTGCGGCACTGCGCGCGAGGTGGGTACCTTCGCCCATCGCCTGCCCGCCGACATGGTGGTCGCGAACCCCAAGCATCGTGAGCGTTCCGAGAAGCTCTGGAAGCTGCCTGCGAAGACCGTGAACCCCAAGGTGGGCAGCCACATCACCAAGATCCTGCGCGACCTGGAAGACGGCTCCGTGAAGTTTGCCTGGGTTCAGGTGAACAATCCCTTCCAGGCCTCTGGCAACGCCAATCACTGGATCCAGGCCGCCCGTAAGCAGGACAACTTCATCGTCTGTTCCGACCCATACCCGACGGTCTCGGCCAAGGTGGCGGATTTGATTCTGCCCACGGCCATGATCTTCGAGAAATGGGGTCTTTATGGCAACGCGGAGCGCCGCACCCAGGCCTGGCGTGAGCAGGTGCCACCTCCCGGAGAGGCGCGCAGCGACGTGTGGCAGGTGCTCGAGTTCTCCAAGCGCTTCAAGCTCAAGGATGTGTGGGGCGAGCAGAAAGTGCCCGGTCTTAAGGCCGCCGGCTTCGAGGACGGTAAGTTGCCGGATGTGTTGGCTGCCGCCCGGGACATGGGTTACTCGCCCGATGACACCCTTTATGACGTGCTCTTCGCCACACCCGCCAACCGCAAGGTGAAGTGGCCGGACCCGGTGGCCAAGGGACACGGCAACAGCACCGTGGACGCGCTGGGCGACGGCTGGTTCGCCGAGAAGGCCCTGTTCAACGAATACCGTGAGTTTGGGCTGAATTTCCAGCACGACCTGGCGGACTTCGATACCTATTACCGCGACGACGTGCGTGGCTTGAAGTGGCCGGTCATCAATGGCAAGGAGACCGAGTGGCGCTTCAACGAGAAGTACGATTCCTACTGCAAGAAAGGCAGCGGTTTCGACTTCTACGGCAAGGCGCTGAAGGCCCTGCCGACCGGCAATCTGGACAAGGTGACCGACCCGGAGAAGACCAAGCTGGCCGGCAAGGCGAAAATCTTCTTCCGGCCCTACGCCGCGCCGCCTGAGCAGCCGGACGACAACTATGACCTGTGGATGTCCACCGGCCGCGTGCTGGAGCACTGGCACACGGGGACCATGACCCGGCGTGTGCCGGAGCTCAACCGCGCGGTGCCCACGGCTCAGATCTTTATGCATCCGGCGGATGCGAAAGCCCGTGGCATCAAACGCAACGATGTGGTCTGGATCGAGTCCCGGCGCGGCAAGGTCAAGGCCGTACTGGAGACGCGGGGTCGAAACACGCCGCCAAAAGGCTACACTTTCGTGCCTTTCTTCGACGAGGGTGTATTTATCAACAAGGTGACCCTGGACGTTACCTGTCCCATGTCCAAGGAGCAGGACTTCAAGAAGGCGGCTGTCAAAGTCTATAAGGCCTGAGGGGACAGCAGCCCCCGGGCCGTGACAGGGGTCGTCCGCCGGACGCGCGTCTGGGGGGCGGCCCTGCTCCGTGAACCGGTCCGGGGAGACAGCCCATGAGCAAGTCCAAATCGACACGGCGAGACTTCCTGACCAAAGTGGGGCAGGGCGCTGCGCTGGCGGCGACCGGTGGACTGGTCTGGTCCTACCTGCTGCAACAGCAGGCGAGAGCCACGCCGTTTGCCCTGCGTCCGCCGGGAGCGGTGAGCGAGTCCGATTTCAACGCCAAATGCATCAAGTGCGGTCAGTGCGTTGACGCCTGCCCGTACGACACCCTCCATCTGGCCAGAGCGGGAGATCACATCCCCATCGGCACACCGTATTTCACGCCCAGGGATGTTCCTTGTTACATGTGTCCGGACATCCCGTGTAAGGTGGCTTGCCCGACCGGCGCCCTGGAGCCGGAACTGGAGGACATCAACGACTCCCGCATGGGACTTGCCGTTATCGACGTGGAGAATTGCTTGTCCTGGCAGGGTCTGCGCTGCGAAATCTGTCATCGGGAGTGCCCCTTGACCGACCAGGCCATCACGGTTGAGCATCATCCCCGCAGAATAAGCAAGCACGCCATGTTCGTGCCCCTGGTGCACAGCAGCCACTGCACCGGTTGCGGGATCTGCGAGAAGGCCTGCCCCACCCAGGAAGCTGCCATACGAGTCATCAATCCCAGGCTGGTTCAGGGAAAGATCGGCGACCACTATCGGCTGGGTTGGACCATCGAGACGCCCATTACCCAGGAATTCAAGTCGAAAGCCAAAACCAAGGAGCATTCCACGACCAAGCGTGGACTGGACTACTTGAACGAGGGCGAGCTGTGAGCGGCGAATCCCGTCACGGGCGTCTCGGTCCGAACGGTCGCCCGGTCAGGCCCTTCGTCATGCCGAGCACCTTCTCGGGCAAGCTGCGGGTCTGGCGTTACATCATCTTTCGGCGCATGGTTCAGCTCGGGGTGCTGCTGCTGTTTTTCGGGACGGTCAACTGGGGATGGAGCATCGCCGAGCGCCCCGTGTTGAGCGGTGACCTGAGTGGCTCCGAAGTGCTGGGGCTGATCCCGTTGGCCGACCCCTTCGCGGTGCTCCAGATCTTTTTCACCCGCCATGTTCTTCAGCCTCAGGTGTTGATCGGCGCCGGGATCATCCTGGCGGTCTATGCTTTCCTCGGCGGAAGAACCTGGTGTGCGTGGATGTGTCCCGTCAACATGGTGACCGACCTGGCCGCCTGGGTGCGTCGCCGACTTGGGGTGAGGGATGCGTTTTCCCTCGGTCGACACATCCGCTATACGGTACTGGCTCTCGCGCTGGTGCTCTCTGCGTTGACGGGGGTGGCCGCCTTCGAGTGGATAAGCCCCATCAGCATGTTCCACCGGGAGCTCATCTTCGGCATCGGACTCGGTTGGACGGCTGTTCTGGGCGTGTTTCTGTTCGATCTGTTCATCATCCGGAACGGGTGGTGCGGCCATCTATGTCCGTTGGGTGCGTTCTACGCGCAGGTGGGTCGGGTGGCCCAGGTGCGGGTGAGTTTCGACAAGCAGACCTGCACGCACTGCGGCGAGTGCGCCAAGCTATGTCCGGAGCCTCAGGTTCTGAATCTTCACAAGGCAACTGAGGCGGGCATGGTCGCATCAGGCGAGTGCACGAATTGTGGCCGGTGCATAACCATTTGCCCCGAAGACAGCTTGCGTTTCGACTGGCGCTGGCACATCAAAGCGCAGGGGCAAAGCAAGTCCGAGGATAATCAGGTACAGCCATCAGAGAGGAGAGCTGCATGAACGTTCGACGCTTATTCGTTGCCACGAGCGTGGCGCTGGCCGCGGCTGCCTACGCCTTCACCGTACAGGCGGTGGACGACAGCAGTCTTGGCCTGAGCAAGACCAGTGTGTTCGACGATCCAACACCCGTGGCGCCGTCCTACGACGCGCCGCCGCCCGGGGTGCCGGTGACCGCACCGGAGCGGTACTTCTCGGGAGCTCCACCGGTGATTCCTCACAGCATCGATGGACTGGTGCCCATCACCGGACAGAACAATTCCTGTCTGGGATGTCATGATAAGCCGGACATGATCGGCAAGAAAATGAAAGGCGTTCCAACGCCGATGACGGCCAGCCACTACATCAGTCCATGGACGAAGGATAAGCCCAGCAAAAAGGTGAGCGGCGCGCGCTACAACTGCGACCAGTGCCACGCGCCCCAGAGCGACGCCGAGCCCCTGGTGGAAAACACGATCCGCTGATGAAGCGGGGGCCGACCGACCGGGTGGACCCGGGCCGGCGCGGTTTTCTCAGAGGCCAGTTCCTTTCGCGGAAGGGGAGGGAAGACGTCAGGCGGCAGGGTCGGCTACTGGGTCCCTTGCCGCCTGCGTTACCCGCCCGGCTCGTGCCGCAGCAACCGTGTAAGGATTGCGATAGCCCTTGCGTACAGGCCTGCGAGCCCGGGATCATCTGTCTGCACCCGCCGGGGCACGCATTCAGCGGCATGCCGTTTCTATCTTTCGAGTCGGGTGCCTGCACCTTCTGTCATGCCTGCGTGGATGCCTGTCCACTTGAGCACAGCCAAGCCGTCAGCGAGGAACCCCTTCGGCTCGGCATCGCAGCGCTCGAGCGGAGTATCTGCATGGCCTGGAACGGTGTGATATGCATGAGCTGCCAGACCGCCTGTGGCTATCGGGCCATCAGCATGGATCCGCGCCGTCGTCCCCACATCGATGCGAACCAGTGCACAGGCTGTGGCGCCTGCGTGGGGATCTGTCCGGCCAAGGCTATACGCGTCCCTGCACCCGATATTCCAGCGGCGGTTGGTGCCTGATCCCCCACCGCGTATGCTTAACCGATCACGGATGCGGACCCGCGTCGGCCAGGCAAGCCGAGGCAGTGAGTTCGAGGTAAAGAGGTGAGCTATGGCAAATGACCACGAACCCGCCAGACGGGAGTTTATTCCGGTGAACGTCGCCGTCATGACCGTGTCCGA
>JASJBY010000020.1 GCA_030066245.1 Gammaproteobacteria bacterium | reverse complement strand
GGGGCGGGCAGGGTCGTCAGACCCAGCGGCGGTCGAGGGACGACCGCCCCGAGCGTCAGGACAGGGATGTTCTGTCGCGAGGCCCGGGGTGTGCAACGAAACTGGCCGAAACTCGGAGCCTGGAGCGAATCCCGCCGAAACCCTTGCCACGCATAATTCGACGCATTTGCGGGACACGACACCAGGTTGAAACGGGGTGGCGGTGCTTCGGATGTGGCGTAAAATACGGCTCTTCGTCGGTGTCATCTGCAGGCCCGGGTGCTTTGCGGGGCCGGCGAGTATGTTGCCACGCAGTTGACTCCTGTAGGAAAGAAGTAGTTATGCGAAACACCTTGCTCGTCGCGGGCGCCATCGTCCTTGCCCTTTCCCTGCCTGGCGGGGTGGTGGCGTACTGGTCCGGGCCGTTCCTGGCGCCACCTCCCATTCCCCGACCGCCCGGCCAGTTCACCATGATGCCGGGCGCAGGCTGGGACAGGGGGCATCGAACCCACCCGTCAGCCAACCCCTGGAGGGCAAGGGTCGCCGGCGCGCAGCCTGCGGCTGCCGTGCCGTGGCGCGGCGCAAGGACGCCGCCGAGGGTGCGGGAGCGGCAGGCGTCGTCCGCTGCGGCGCCGCCAGTGCCGGTGACGCCGCCCGTGGAGTGTGAATCCCGGGAGCTGGCGGAGGGCGTGGCAGCGGTGGCGCCCGCGGTGCCGGATGCGAGGACGGACGCGGACGCCGTCAGCCGTCTGTCGGCGGAGCTTGCCCAGGTTCGTGCCGAGCTCATGGCCAGCACCCGCCGGGTGCATAAGCTGTTGAGCGAAAGGGAAGAGCTCAAGATGCAGTTCGGCAGCAGCATGGGTGACGTGGCCTCCGTTCGCAACGCCTTCGAGCAGGTTCGCAAGCGGGCGGTGGAGGTGGGCACGTCTCTGGCGGACAGTCAGGTGACGGACGTGGGCGGCGGTTTCGAGCGAGAATTCCTGAAGGCGGATCTGGACCGGCTCATCGCCGCGTTGGCGTTGGCTGATGCGGTGCTGAGTGACGCAGGCTCGGCAAGGGGAAACACCCAGGGCCCGGGGGGAGAATTCCGTGGCGATGACTGGCGGCGACCGGCCGGCGAGGCGGACATGGTGGAAGCCGCGAGCTTCGAGTCAGACCGCTGAGCGACCCGGACGGCTCGACCCGGTGACGCGGCTCCGCCTCGCGGCCGCGCTTGCCTTGGGAGCCGGTATCGCCCTCATGGGGGCGGCCCGAGGCGAGGCTGTGTGGGGAGTCAACGGGGACACCGGGTTGTCGTTCTGGCACTGGCGCAGCGACAGCGTCTCCGTGGAACTGGTGCAGCGGTTGCCTGACCAGACCCGGGCGTTCTTTCTGGGGCGCGGCTTCAGTGCCGAGGCGGCCGACGCCATCGGTCTGGGCTGCGTATTCCAGACCATATTCAAAAATACCGCCCCCAAGGGTGCCTCCACCACGCTGGAGTACCATCTGGGTGACTGGCGCGTCCGGACGGAGGGACAGACACGCCCCCCTAAGCTGAAGGAGGTCTGGGACCAGCAGTGGAAAGAAATGGGCGTCTCCCAGGCGGCCCGAATTGCCTTCCGCTGGTCTCTCCTGCCCACAAGCCAGCGTTTCGACGCCGGAGACTACAACTGGGGCATGACCAGCTTCGGTCTGGCGCCGGGAACCCGTTTCGATCTGGACCTGGTCTGGCACCGGGACGGCAAGCGCGAGACCGGCCGCCTCGCGAACGTCGAGTGCCCCCGGGATCTGCAACTCTGAGCGGCGACTCTCCGCCGCCGAAACTGGATGGACGTATGCGCAAGCCTCTGATAACCCTAATGCTCTGTTTCGCAACGGCTGCCGGCGTCGCGGCGGAGCGGTCGGACCAGTCGCTGACGCCAGTGGAAGGCCGGCCGCCCGCCCCCGAGCTCGATCTGCTGGACATGGAGGGCGTCCGCCACCGCATGGCGGACTATCGCGGCAAGGTCGTGATCGTCAATTTCTGGGCGACCTGGTGTCCGCCGTGTCGTGAGGAGATGCCCTCCATGCAACGAGCCTATGAGCAGCTGCGAGAGGAAGGCATCGAGATGTTGGCCGTCAACATCGGAGAGAACGAAGACATCATATTCGCCTTTACCGCGAATTATCCCGTGGAGTTTCCGCTGCTCCTGGACCTGGATTCCGCCACCATCCAGAACTGGCCGGTCAGAGGACTGCCCACGACCTTCGTGGTGGACCCCCAGGGCCGCCTCGCCTACCGGGCGATTGGCGGTCGCGCCTGGGACGACCCGGACCTGCTGGCCCCTGTGCGCCGACTCAAAGACTGATACGCCGCGGCTGCCTGCCGGCGGGCGTTCCGAAGCGGTTCGTTGGCGTAAGCTGTAAAATAACCGCAGACGCAGAGGCGCATTGCGGAACGGTTGGAGCGACAAAACCTGTCGGTGGCGGCAACAACGCCTGTCGGATCTGAACAACACTTCGGGCACCTCCCTCCGTGAGCACTTCTCCAAAGCAGCTGCCTGTCTAAAGACCATGACGGACATTCTGGTCGCCGGCAACGTCAATCTCGGGACTCGGGTGCCGGTGGGCCAGTTTCCCGTCAGCTACGAGAAGGCGCGTTTCACCCCCGAAGGGATCTTGGATGGTCTGTCCGGGGTCGCCTACAACATCAGCGCGGCGCTGACGGCCCTGGGTCATCGGGTGTCCCTGGCGACTATTCTCGGCCGAGACCCCCTGGGCGATCTCCTGCGGGAGCAGCTGGAGCAGACGTCCATCGGCCTGGACGGGGTGGTGCAGACCATGGACCGTACCATGCGCACCGTCATTCTGTGCGATGCCGAGGGCGGCGAAGCCATGTTCGTGGATCGCAAGGCGGTTCGCGAGGCACAGTATCCGGACGCGCGTTTCAGTGACCTGCTGGCCGACGCGTCGGCCGTGTATATCGCGCACACTTTCTGGACGCTGCCTCTGGGGCGGCTTGCGCGAGCCGCCGGCAAGCCCGTTGCCACCGATCTGCAGAATCTCGAGACGCTGGATTCCTTCGAAGGACAGTTCGCCGAGCTCGCCGACATCGTCTTCTTCAGCTCCGAACGCCTGGGTGGCGACGTGGAGGGCACCATCCGCCTGCTCTGGGACGACTTCGACGTGGAGACCGTGGTCTGCGGTCAGGGTGCCGGAGGCGCGACCCTGGGGATGCGCAGCGAACGCACCATCGAAAGGGTAACCGCGGTGCCCAAGGGCGAGGCGGTCAACACGACCGGTGCCGGCGACGTGATGGCGGCGGGCTTCCTGGCATCCATCGTGGCGGGGTATGCGCCGCGGGATGCCCTGTTTCGAGCCCAGGTGTTCGCCGGACATCACGTGGGGGCGCAGGGAGGCGGCTATCTGAGCCGCGCCGAGTTGGACCGCTGCTGCCGGGAGTCCATATATCCGGGCTAAGGCCGCGACATCCCTGACGCAGGGCAGCTTCAGACCAGCGGCGCAGGTCAGGAGGCGCCAGGATGTCCCCGGCGATAGCTGTGCAGGTCCGAAAGCGCCGCTTTCCGGGTAAGGTTTGAACGTGGTCGGGTGGCAGAGCGCGGCCCCGGACCGTCTCCACCTCGCTCCCGGCCCTCTCCGGTGGTCAACCCGAACCGGAGCGGACGGCAACCCCCCACAACCTCTCAAGATCCCCGCTCCAGGAGTCGATAGCTCCTGCAATAATGGCAGGCTTCGTTTCACGGCGCCGGAGCGCGGGCGCGCTTCGCGGATCGGCGATGCCGAGGGTGATTGGGGACACCTGGTCATGCATGACGTCTCCGGCGGTAATCCGCCCAGAATACTCGTAGTCGACGACGACGAATCCATCCGCGAGGTGCTGGCGGCGTTCCTGTCAGACGCCGGCATGGTCGTGGAGACGGCCGCCGACGGCATGGAGGCCCTGGAGATGTTTCAGCGCCGGCGGCCGGATGCCGTGCTGCTCGACGTCATGATGCCGTTCAGGGATGGTTACGAGACCTGCTTTGCCATTCGCCAGCTGCCGGGTGCGGAGTATGTGCCCGTTCTCATGGCCACGGCGCTTGATGACACCGAGTCCATCGAGCGCGCCTATGAGGTAGGCGCCTCCAACTTCATCAGCAAACCGATCAACTGGACTAATCTCACCCATCAGCTGCGCTATGCGCTGCGCTCCAGCCAGGCCTTCGCCGATCTCAGAAAGAGCGAGGAGCGCTACGCCCTGGCGGCGCGCGGGGCCAACGACGGTCTGTGGGACTGGGATCTCGGCACCGACGAGGTTCATTTCTCGCCCCGCTGGAAAGCCATGCTGGGGTATGCGGAAGACGCCGTCGGGACCAAGAGCGGAGACTGGTTCGACCGGGTGCATCCCGAGGACCGCGCCCGGGTCGAAGGTGCCATCACCCGGCATCTGGTGGAGACGTCCGCGCCTGAGCTGGAGGTGGAGCACCGCATCCGGGCTGCAGACGGCAGCTACCGGTGGGTGCTCTGCCGCGGCGTTGCGATTCACGACGCCCGCGGCCGGCCGTCGCGCATGGCGGGTTCCCAGACCGACATCAGCGCACGCAAGCAGGCCGAGGCCCAGCTGCTGCACGATCCCGTCACGGGGCTGCCCAATCGTTCCCTGTTCCTGGACCGGGTGGCGCACCGTCTGAAGCTGACGCGGAAAAAGGCTGACAGTCTGTTCGCCGTGCTGCTGATGGACGTGGATCGCCTGCAGGTGGTCAATGACAGTCTCGGACATGACACGGGTGATTTGCTCCTGAGGGGGCTGGGCGAGCGCATCCAGAGCTGCCTGGGGCCCACTGACACACTGTCCAGGCTTGGGGGCGACGAGTTCACCGTGCTGGTGGACGAGGTTACGGACGTGGCCTCGGTGACGCGGCTGGTGGAGCGCCTACAGTCTGCCCTGAACAAGAGCTTCCAGCTGGAAGGGCACGAGGTGGTGGTCACGGCGAGCATCGGCATAGCCTTGAGCAGCAGTGGCTACGAGACCGCGGAGGATGTGCTGCGGGATTCGGACACGGCCATGCATCGGGCCAAGGCGTTGGGCAAGGCCCGCTACCAGGTATTCGATCAGGACATGCATGCCCAGGCGCTCACGGTGCTGCAGCTGGAAAGCGAGCTCAGGGCGGCGATCGAGCGGCAGGAATTCCGGCTCGTCTACCAGCCCATGGTGGCCCTGGCCAGCAACACGCTGGTGGGCTTCGAGGCATTGCTCAGGTGGCAACACCCGGAAAGAGGCCTGGCCAGCCCCGCAAGTTTTCTGCCGGTCGCGGCAGACGCCGGGTTGCTGGTGCCCATTGGGCGCTGGGTCCTGGGCGAGGCATGTCGTCAGATGCGGGAATGGCAGGAGCAGTGGGACGAGGCGCGGCGATGGTCGGTGAGTGTCAACGTCTCGGCCTCCGAGCTGGCCGATCCGGACTTCCTCGCCACCGTCGACGGGGCTCTGAGTGACTCGGGGCTGCCGGCGAAATGCCTGACCGTGGAGGTGGCGGAGGCTACGCTCAGAGGGCATAGCGGACCCATGAGAGAGATGCTGATGGCACTGCATGAGCGTGGCATCCAGACGTCCATCGATGACTTCGGTATCGGCTCCTCTTCGTTCCGCCATCTCAACGACCTGCCCTTCGATGTGGTGAAGATTGACGGCTCATTCGTCACAGGCATGGAGAAGGGGGGCAAGCATCTGGAGATCGTAAAAGCCATGGTCGCCCTGGCCCACAGCCTGGGCATGACGGTGGTCGCCGAAGGCAGCGAGAACCGGCAGGACGTGCTGAAGCTCAGACAGATGGCCTGTGAGGTGGGCCAAGGGCATGTATTCGCCCAGCCCATGGAGGGCGAGGCGGTCGAAGAGCTGATGTCGCAGAAGCTCGCACGCAAGGCGGACGCTTCCTGAGCGGGCCTCCGCCCGTCGCCTTCCGCGAATCCCGCCGAAACCCCGGCCGAGCCGTAAACCAGCTTGATTCTGTACCGGTGGCGCGCATTCGGCGCCGTTTTCCGGAGCAGCTGCGGCTTTCCATGCCCAGGTCAACATCCGTTGCGCGTCTGCCTATCCCCGTGGTGGCCAGGTAAATGCCGCCTCCCTCGCCGCGGCGAACAACCTTGGTGTCCCCGGTGGCTACCACCACGCCTGACTCCCCGGCGGCGTGAGCCAGGCTGGCGACGATTCGCTCCAGCAAGCTGATCTCGATGCCTTCCTCGATGAAGCAGTTGAGGCTCAGGTAGAGCGGCGTTGCGCCGGCTACCGCCAGATCATTCACCGTGCCGTGCACGGCCAGGGAGCCTATGTTGCCGCCGGGAAACTCCAGGGGCTGGACGGTGAAGCCGTCCGTGGTCAGGTAGAGCTCCCGGGCTGATGGAAATGTGAGGCGCGCCGCGTCGGCGTGCACGTCAAGGACGGGATTGCCCAGATGCCGGGCAAAGATCTCGTCTATGAGCTCCCGCATGAAACGGCCGCCGTTTCCGTGGGCGAGTGATATGTGGGTGTCTAGCATGAGTGAGCAGTGAGCAGTGAGCAGTGAGCAGTGAGTGGTGAGTGGTGAGTGGTGAGTAGTTAGTGGTGAGTGGTCGAACAGGGCGTCGGCTGGTCACTGCGCATGGCAGGCTGGACCCCGCGCCGCACAGCGCGAGTGGATTTATAAATAATAATATCAATAACTTATGACTTAACTTTCATGCTATTTACTATCCGACTTTAAGTCTGTAAGGTACTTTTTCGTCTCCCGGGCCCAGCGGAGATTGTGCGTCTATCCGGGTCTTTTCGGAGCCGCCCCAGGCGAGCGTGCCTGCCGGGACGCGTGAACGTAGCGGTGCACCCGGGTGATCAGCCAGGCTCCCACGAGCGCGGTGGCCAGGATAAGGACAGCGATGAGGGCGTTGTTCAACAGCTCGGGGGCGGCGAGCATGACCACGCCCAGGCCCATCATCATCATGCCCGAGACCAGCTTGAGCAGCCGGCCCTCACTCTCCCCCAGTTTTCGCGCTCCCAGGGTCACCGTGAACAGGACGACAATGACCGCCAGGGGCAGGACATAGATCAGGTTGTACAGCAGCAGATAGAAGTAATATGCCTCGGTTGGCAGCGCGTTGAGCGTCAGGATGCGCGTATACACCATAGGGAAGCCTGCCGTGCACAGCAGTTCGTAGGCGTTGGCGGTGATCGCCAGGGTGACCGTGCCGAGAACCAGGCCGGCAGGGCCGCTCGCGTAGACCAGCCCACGCATGTGCTGAAACAGGCGGGGCTTCGCAGACGCGGGAATGGACAGGGAGATACCCTGCCCGGGCCGGAAGAAGTCCTTCAGATTGAGGGCGGCGATGGCAATGGCGAGCAGGCCGGCGATCACCGTGATCATGCGCAGCTGTCCCATGACCAGGAACACATTGAGCCAGGCCGCCATGAACACGAAGTACACCAGGCCGGAGAAGAACACGAAAATCCCGCCGATGACGGCCATGCGGACACGACTGCGGGCGTGCACCAGCAAGCTCAGCAGAAACAGGAGCACGAAGAACGCGCATGGGTTGAAGGCGTCCAGACCGGCCAGCACCAGTGTGACCACCGGCAACGACATTCCCGCCAGATCCAGCCGCCCCAGGAGGGGTAGGAAGACGCTCGTCTCGGTGCTCTCCGCGGGAGTGGCGGCCGCAGGTTTCGCCCTCTCACCGAGCAGGCTGGCGCGGCAGTTCAGTAGCTCCTGGCGCAGCACGGCGCCGAGCCGTTGTGGCGAATCGAACCCCACCAGCATGCGGCCACAGTAGATGAAGCCCGGAACCGAGCTGGGATCACCACCCACCTGGCGGGCCAGGTCCAGATAGCGGTCCACGTTGCCGGGGTCGCTGCGCAGCTCGTAGGCGTGAAGTCGCAACCACGGGTATTCCCGGGCCAGCGCCTCGACGAAGGGTTTCGCCTGCCGGCAGTGGGGACAGGTCGTGGTCCAGAAGAAGTGCAGATCCACGGTGCCAACAGGGTCGTCCCCAGCGGACGCTACGCCGGGATCCGCAGCCGCGTTTACTTCGGCCGCGAAAAGGACCGACAGCATGGCAAGCGAAAGGAACAGGCCACGCACTGACGAGCGGTTCACCATGCTTCCTTGCCGGTGCAGTTCCCTGGTCTCAGGCGACTTCCCGGACGCTGCTGGCCCACCAGATGCGACAGGCGCCTTCGTCCGAGACCATGCACGGGCCGATGGGGGTGCGGGGCGTGCAGGCCTTGGCGTAGATGCGGCACTGATTCGGGTAGATCTTGCCGAGCACGACGCGGGCGCAGTCGCAGCCCGGCGGCATCTCGCCGGCTCGGCGGCGGTTGGCTTCAGCATGGATGGGGAACGCCCGGCGCGCATCGCGCGCTACGTGGGCGTCGCGCAGGGCAAAGCCCGAGGCCGGAATACGGCCGACACCGCGCCAGTTCGAGTCCACGACCGCCATGGTCTGTTGCAGCTGCCGCCTGGCAGACGGATTGCCGCCCGCCCGCACCGCCTCAGGGTAGCAGTTGTCGAGAAAACGCCGGTCCTCGACCAGCTGACGAAGCGTGGAGTAAATAGCCGAGAGTAGGCTTTCGGGCGTAAAGCCGGCCACGGCAGCGGGCAATTCGTGCTCGCTGACCACGAACTCCCACTCTTCCGGACCCATGACGGTGGCAACGTGACCGGGGGCGATGAGGGCATCGAAACCCGGCGTGTCTGACTGCAGCATCATGGCGACTGCCGGCCAGGTCAATCGACCCGAGAGCAGCAGATACAGATTGTCAGGCACCCCAGCGGCCAGCATGGCCGCCACAGGGGCCGTGGTGGTTTCGAAGCCGGCGGCGAAGAACACCACGGCACGGTCCGGATGGGCCGCGGCGATTGCCGTGGCTTCCATGGGCGATGCGATGGGCCGGATGTCGGCGCCGGCCGCCTTGGCCTGCTCCAACGAGCGAATCTCCCCTTTCGGTACATTGACCGGGACTCGCAGCATGTCGCCGAAGGCCAGCAGTATCACTTCTCCGTGGACCGCCAGCTGTATCGCGTCGTAGATGTCCTCCTCGGGACAGATGCAGACCGGACAGCCGGGTCCGGGGATCAGCTCCAAGGCCGCGGGCAAGGCCCCTCGGAGCCCCGCCATGCTGATGGAGCGCTCGTGGCCACCGCACACGTTCATGATTCTGACTTTTTCAGGCAGGGCCAGGGCGCGTATCCGCTCGAGCCAGTCTCTTGCCGTCCGTGGGGACATCAGGGGTTCGGGGCCATCAGGTGGCCGGTGGCCCGATCGTCCGGTTCACGTTCCAGGCCGTGAAGGCGGGCGCCGTCCGGCTGCACGGCGGGGCGCAGGGTCTCGCCGGCCGCCACGCGCCGCTGCAGCGCCTCGGTCTCGGCGCGCAGCCAGTCGAACCAGGGCTCCATGCCGTCTTCCCGCCGGGCCGAGACGGCGTGCAGGGGCGCCTTGCTGGCCAGGCCGCGCAGCTGCTCTTCGGCCCGCCCGGGATCGAAGTCGTCCAGAAACGGCAGCAGATCCATTTTGGTCAACAGCACCAGGTCCGCGGCACGAAAGATGACGGGATACTTCGCCGGCTTGTCGTCACCCTCGGTCACGGACAGCAAGGTGGCATTGCGATGCTGTCCCAGGTCGAAGCTGGCCGGGCAGACCAGGTTGCCCACGTTCTCGATGAACAGGATGTCCAGAGACGCCAGGTCGAGCTTATGCAAGGCGTCGTGCACCATGTGGGCGTCCAGGTGACAGGCGCTGCCGGTGGAGATCTGGACTGCCGGGACGCCTTTGGCGCGGATGCGCTGGGCGTCATTCTCGGTCTCCAGATCGCCTTCCACCACGCCGATGCGCAACTCGCTGCCGAGGGCGGTGATGGTGGCCTCCAGAAGACTGGTCTTGCCTGCCCCGGGTGAAGACATCAGATTGACGGCCATTACCCGGTGCTTGTCGAAGTGGCCGCGGTTGTGAATCGCCTGACGGTCGTTCTCCGAGAGCAGGCTGCGCAGGACAGTTACCGCCTTTTTCCCATCCGGTGTTCGGGCCAGCTTGCCGTCATTCGAGACCAGGTGCTCGTTGCCGGGTGTGATGTTACAGCCGCAGGTGTCACACATGGGTTTGTCTCCTAAGAAATCCGGGCTAGTCTCCAGCGGCGCTCTCGATCAGTTCCAAGCTTGCAAGCAGCATCTCGTCACCGCTGAGCAGGTTGGTGCGAAAGTCGCCGCAACGGCCACACAACAGCCGGTTGGCCTCCACCTCGCTCTCCGCTCCACACTGGCTGCATCTCACTTTCACGGGCAATGCCTCGACGATGAGCTCCGCGTTTTCGGCTACGGTTCCCGTTGCTGCGAGCGGATACGCGTGTCTGAGCAAGGGGATCTCCACCCCCGACAGGGGCCCGACCTGCAGGACGATCCGATCCACGCGCACGGCGTGGTGGTCCCTGGCGATGCTCTCCACCTGTTCGAGTAAGGCGTTGCAGACCGAAAGCTCATGCATCTAAAGGGTGGTGTCGGGCGGCCCGTCCGCGGCCAGCATCTGGTCGAAGATCTCCCAGGCGGAGCGGGCTTCCTGGGGCGTCATCTTCTGGATGGCGTAGCCTACGTGAATCATGACGTAGTCGCCCGGTTTCACTTCCTCGTCCTGGAGCATGAACAGGCTCACCTCCCGCTCCACGCCCTTGGCTTCACAGCGGGCGTTGAATCCGTCGATCTGGAGGACCTTCATGGGAATGCCGAGACACATACTCAAATCTCCCGGGAGAGCGACCCTGTCCGCGCTGGGGCGCGCCTAGTTTAGTGCCCATCCAAATGCACAGTTCCCTCTCCCCCCAACGGGCGAGAGGGTCAGGGAGAGGGGGCCAAGATTCATAGCGTTATCAACCTCTCCCCAGCCCTCTCCCTCAAGGGAGAGGGAGTTTGTGGATGGCCCCTAGTTTAGTTCCGATCCCGCGTCATTACATCTACCCGCGCGAAGGGGGTGACGGTTACAGTCAGGACGCTCAGGCGAGTTTGCAATCCGGTCAGGGTGCTGTCTCTCCACGGTCACGGGTTCACTCTGAGCCCGGCGCAAGAACGCTTTGCAGGATCCCGCAGCCGCTGACTGGCATGGCGTTATCGTGCCCGTTCCCCGCGCAGGAATCCGCGTCGGGACAGGCGCTCCTGCGGCAGCGCGCGTTGCGGCGCCGTTTCGCCACGGGCTCCGTCCCGCTTTACGAACAGCTCCTGCATCACGGTCTCCGCGATGGAGCGGGCCATGTGCTGGTCACGGAAGTCGAGAACCGAGGAGAACAGAGCGCAGCTCTGGTAGACACCTACCGGTTCCACACGGGCGACGGTCAACTCGTACTCACCGGATGGCAGTTCCCATGTGACCTTGGCTCCGTCTGCCAGATCATCCCACTCGCCGTCCCTGCCGGGCAGGACCACCAGGTTCATGAACCAGGGGGCGATGAGCACCCCCACCAGGCGGCCGTCCCATGGTCGGAATCCCACTGCCTCCACCTGCAGCGCGTCGTTGGTCACCGGAAGCCCGCGCATGCGCTCTGAGGCGATGCGCCCGAACGTCGCCGTGAGCTTGCTGACGACGGTATGCTGCATGGGGTTAGCGGTGCGTGTCACTGTTATTCGGTACCGGCGAGCTCAGTCCTCCAGGACCAGGAACATGGACAGGGCTGCGTCGCACTGGGGGCAGCGCCAGTGGTCGGGCAGGGCAGAGAAGGGCGTCCCTGGCGGGATCTGCTCCACCTCGTCTCCCGCGGCCGGATCGTAGACGTACCAGCAAATGCGACATTCCAGCCGGGTGCCGTCCCGTAGCCTGGGATCCTCACGGATATCCTCGGGCGCCTCGCTCACAGCATGTCCCGGTAAGGCTCCAGGAGGTCCTTGAAACGCTCGGCGGAAGCCTGCAGGTCTTCCGGTGCGGCACAGGCAACGATGGGTACCTCGACTATCTCCAGGGTGTTCAGGATGAGCTTGCCCGTGGAGTTGAAGTAGCGAACCCACCACACGTCCGGTATGCCGGTGCTTGTGATGGCGCAATCGCCGTAGCCCCGCGACAGCATGCTCAGCGGTCCCTCGCCGAGCGCCTGGTCCAGGAAAGCGGTGTCCTCGGGGGAGAGGGGCAGCAGCGTCAGGTTGATGACATGGGCTTTGTCGCCGGGCTGGCGGTGCTCCAGGCGATCTGCAATCTCCGTCAGTATGGGCAGGGCGTTCATCACCTCCGGCGGCGGGCGCACCTTCGACAGATCCGGCACGGTGCGTTTGTCGCTCTTGCCGGTAAGCCGGGCCAGTATGGGAATGTCACACACCTCGATAACGTCGCGGAACGGTTGGCCCCCTTCGTCCAGGTAGAAGACGCGCCAGACGCCCGCGAGCACCGATTCCTGGATGCGGGCACGGAAGGCGCCCGCGTACTGGATGCTCACCTCGCCCTCTCCCAGGATCTGGTTGACCATATCTCTGCTCTGTTCGTCGAGTCCGGATATATCGGCCGCCGCCGGCCCGTCCCCGGGCCGGTATCCGTCCAGGGTGCTCTCCAGCCACTCGACGGTTTGCAGCGCTCCGCTCAGGTGCCGGATCTCGTCGGCCTCGGGCAGGATGGGACGCTGGTAGCCGCCCATCTCCCGGGGCATGTCAATGTAATCCAGCTGGGCGCCGTCTTCTTCCCCGGGCTGACTGCCCGGACCAATGCCCACCACAGGAATATCTTTCAGTCCCATATGGGTATCTCCACGAGATTACGGTCAGGATGCCCGGCAAGGCTCACCGGCCCGCGGCAGCGCTTGCTGCCGCCGGCGGATGGGGATCCGCCGGGTGGAAGCGGGCCGCAGTGTCGGGCGCCGCTGCGAGTGCCCACGGGCCCGCACCTAGTCGGCCCCGCCAGGCACGCCGAAGCCGGGCGGCTCGCGAGGTTCGGCAGCAAGCAGCGCCTGAATTTCACGCAGATACTCCGGCCAGTTCTGGACCCCCGTGATGGTTCCCAAGTAGCCCTCCTCGCGGACGAAGACCAGGGCTGGCCAACGCCTGAAACCGTAGCGGGCCTGCAGCTCCTTCTCCGCGGTGCGGGCTACGACGCCGGCCCGTAGCTGTCCTTCGAAAGCTTTAACGAGCTCCGGGAGTATGACAGCCACGTCGATGGTCTCGCGGTGCTGAGCGGGATCGCCGGTGAAGAAGAGCACACAGACGTTGGGGCCGACCACGAACTCATGCAGATTGTCCGCGTCGATCTCAGGGTAGCGGTAATCTTCAAACAGGCGCTGTATCAGTGGCGAACTCATGGCTTGTCTGGCTTGCCGGGAAAGGCCTGCGGCTCAATCCGAAGCCGCAGGGGGCGAGTCGGTGCGCTCATAGTTCCCCAGGTCCAGCTCTGGGGGCCCGATTCTGTCGTCGCCTCCCGGAGCCGCGCCACGTTCCCGTGCCTGGACACCCCAGTCGCTCAATACCTCTAGGCCGATCCGAATGGCGTCTGGGAGGCGGCTCTTGACCGCGGGCCGCAAGCTGCCCCCGTAATCGTCGAGCTCCACGGGCTGGACCCCAATCAGTGCCAGCTCAGCCGGATACTGGCCGGTCAGGCTGGCGGAGGCCAGCACCTCCTGAAAGCCGGTCTGGTGCATGCTGACTTTCTTCGCCCCCATGTAGCGGGGCACATCATGGTTGCGAATCAGCCGCATCTCGCCGGGCGCCAGCCCGAAGTCGATGGCGTCGAACACCAGCAGGCGGGCTGCCTGCTGCACATAGGGCAGCAGAAACATGCCCTGGGTGCCGCCGTCCATGATCCGGACGCCTGACGGAAAGCGGTATGCGGCGTGCAGGGCCTCAACGGCGCGTACACCAAACCCTTCGTCGGCCCACAGAACGTTGCCGATGCCGAGCACGAGCACGTCTATGGGGGGGGGATCAGGAGGCATGGGTGTGGCGTATCGTGGGGCGGCGGTAGTGTTTAGGGGAGTAGACGGTAGACGGTAAATGGTAGACGGTAGATGGTAGGCGGTAGATGGGGATAAGAGTGCTCCGGATACAAATAGGCACGCGATGTCCTTCACGTGCCCTGGCGAACCAGTTGATGTGGATCGATTAAGTCCATGGTGCGAAGGGATGGCACGTCGGTCGGCGTCCGGTCCCCATCTACTATCTACCGTCTACCATCTACAGTCCCCCGCGCCTTCGCAACGCTCCACAGGTATGAGCGCCTCGGATCGTCAACCAACCTCCCCCGACCTTCCCCTCACGGCCTGTCATCCTTGTAGTAGCGCCAGCCGCCGAAAATCGTGCTGATGCTGCTCTGGCGGGAGATGATGTCGGCCCGGATTGCCATGTAAATGTGTATGACAACGAACACCAGGATCAGCCACATGCCCACGTTGTGCCAGAACTGCACGTCCTTGCTGCTGCCCAGGATCGGGTTTATCCAGCCGAACAGCTGGTCCGCCCAGCTGCCCTGGCCCAGTCCTTCGGCGTAGAGGGCGAAGCCGGTGACTATCATGAACAGGCCCATGAGCACGTTGAAGACGAACATGGCCGCCTGAGCCAGGGGATTGTGTCCCGTTTCCTTGTGCAGCTCCTTGGTGAGAAAGCTGTAGAACTTTATCTCGTACCAGAGTTGTTTCCACCAGCTCGGACGCCAGATGGGCACGATGAACAGCTCGCGAGCGTAGGTGTTGCCGACGAAAGCCCAGTAGACGCGCACAACGAAGGCGATGGCGAAAACATAACCCGCCACGAAATGGATGTAACGGATGTTGCCCATCAGGAATCGGTCGCTTGCCTCGCCGATGGGGGACGGCAGCGGCTCGGCGATCAGGTAGCCGGTAACGGCGAGCACCAGGATGCTCAACCCATGGATCCAGTGCCAGAAACGCACCGGCGCTTCGAAGACATAAATGGGCTTCAGCCTCTCGGGCTTGTGCTCTTCGGTCGCCGCGACTGTGTCTTGCATGATGTTGTCTCCTTGAGGCGGTCTTCGACCTCAGGTCGTAGGTAGTAGGTCGCAGGTAGGGTGAAGAAGTGTTTCGCCGAGGCCTGCCTTTCATCTCCACTGGCCTGCCCCGACACACCTCATCTCGCTAGCGTTGACCTTCCACGTCTTCCCCTCGACCTCCGAATCTACGACCTACGACCTAAGGCCTACAAAGAACCTACCTCACCTTGATTGCTGCGAGCTCCTGACCGTCCGGTCCGATGATGTGCGAGGCGCAGGCCAGGCACGGGTCGAAGCTGTGGATGGTCCGCAGGATCTCCAAAGGCTGGCTGGGGTCCGCCATGGGGGTATTCAGAAGCGCAGCCTCGTAGGCGCCGATGTTGCCATCCGGGCCCCTTGGTCCGGCATTCCAGGTGCTGGGCACAATCGCCTGGTAATTGTCGATACGGGTGTCCTTGATGCGTATCCAGTGTCCGAGGGCGCCGCGCGGCGCCTCGACCCGGCCCACACCCTTGGCCTCTTTGGGCCATGTGCTCGGCTCCCACATGTCCATGTTGGCCGTGGAGGTGTCACCGGCCTTGATGGCGGCCATGAGCTTGTCTTGCTCTTCGCGCATCCGGTGGGCAGCCCATGAGGCTTCCAGTCCCCGGGCCGCGGTTCGTCCCAGGGTGGAGAACAGCGCGTCCAGGGGCACCCCCAGCTCGCTCAGGAGGCCGTCCACCTGGGCCTTCACGTCTTCCCGGCCGCGGGCATAGGCGACCAGGTAGCGCGCCAGGGGCCCCACTTCCATGGCATGGCCGCGCCAGCGGGGCGTCTTCAGCCAGGAGTATTTGCCGGCTTCGTCCAGGTTCTCGATAGCGGTTCTGGTGCCCTTGGTGTTGGGGCCCAGCTCGAAGTTGGATTCCGTTATGCCGTCGTAGGGGTGCAGTCCCGTGGCGCCGTCCGGATACTTGTACCAGGAGTGATCCACGAACTCCTTGATCTGCTCCACATCGTCCGGATCCACCTCCTGGACATTACCCAGATCGCCGTTGACGATGGCACCGCTCGGAAAGCCCAGGTTGTCATCGGACCAGTCGTTGGCTCGGTCCGGGAATTCCCCGTAGGCCAGCACGTTCTTGCTGGACAGGCCGCCGCCGTACAGCCAGTCCTTGTAGAACGAGGCTATGGCCTTCAGGTCCGGGAGGTAGACCTGGTCTACGAAGGCGATGGAGCGGTCGATGATGTCGGAGACCATGTTGAGCCACACCATGTTGATGGCGCCCGTGGCACCGGTCTCGTTGACGTTGAGCGAGGCGGGAACACCCCCCACCAGCCAGTTGGGGTGCGGGTTCCGGCCGCCAAAGATGGTATGGATCTTGACGATGTCCTTCTGGAAGTCCAGGGCCTCCAGGTAGTGGGTCACCGCCATGAGATTGGCTTCCGGCGGCAGCTTGTAGGCCGGGCTGCCCCAGTAGGCGTTCGCGAAGGGTCCAAGCTGACCGGACTCCACGAAGGCCTGGATGCGATTCCTGACATCGCGGAAGTAGGCCGGGGAGGACTTGGGCCAGGGGGAGATGCTTTTCTGCAGCTCCGAAGTGGCCTTGGGATCGGCCTTGAGGGCGCTCACCACATCTACCCAGTCGAGCGCGTGCAGATGGTAGAAGTGCACCAGGTGATCCTGGGTGTACTGGGCCAGCATCATCAGGTTGCGGATGGTGTTGGCGTTCTCCGGGATCTCGATTCCGAGGGCGTCTTCCACCGACCGTACCGAAGCCAGGGCGTGCACGCCCGTGCAAACCCCGCAGATCCGCTCCACGAACGCCCAAGCATCCCGCGGGTCCCGGCCCTGCAGGATCACCTCCAGGCCGCGCCACATGTTGCCCGTGGACACGGCATTGCGAATCACGTTGTTCTCGTCGACGTTAACCTCTATGCGAAGGTGGCCTTCGATGCGGGTGATGGGATCGACCACCACCCGCTTGCCGCTGTTGTCGAGGCTGAAGCCGTTGGGTGTAACCGTCTTACTCATCGCTGGCCTCCTCGGCTTGCTTTCCCTTCATGTGGCTCGCTACCGACACGGCCGCGTGAGCCGCCACACCCACGGCGGCGGCGCCGGCGAGCACCACGCCGATCTTGTTGGCGTCGGCTTCGACTCCGCCCATGACGTTGAGCTTGGGCACGGCGCTGTAGAACGATCCCTTGTCCCAGAAATCGTTCTCTGCGCAGCCCAGGCAGCCGTGGCCGGACTTGACGGGCCAGGACAGGCCGTCATTCCACTCCAGGGTGGAACAGGCGTTGTAGGTTGTTGGACCGCGGCAGCCCACCTTGTACAGGCAGTAGCCCTTGCGTGCGCCCTCGTCGTCGAACGTCTCCACAAACTGTCCTGCGTCGAAGTGCGGGCGCCGGTAACACTTGTCGTGCAGGCGCTGGCTGTAGAACATCTTCGGCCGGCCCTGTCTGTCCAGCTCCGGCAGACGATCGAAGGCCACCATGTAGGTGACCACGCCGGTCATCACCTCGGCGATGGGCGGACACCCGGGCACCTTGATGATCGGTTTGTCGTGGATGACCTTGTGTATGGGCACGGCCTGGGTCGGATTGGGGCGTGCCGCCTGCACGCAGCCCCAGGAAGCGCAGGAGCCCCAGGAGATGATGGCCTTGCAGTGATGGGCCATGTGCTTGAGCTTCTCCAGGTAGGGCCGGCCGCCCTGGATGCAGTACATGCCGTCCTCGTTGAGGGGCGGGTTGCCCTCGCAGGCGAGGATGTACTGGCCGTCGTACTTCTCGATGGTCTGCTCGAGGATCTCCTCGGCCTGGTCTCCCGCCGCTGCCATGAGCGTGTCGTCATAGTCCAGCGAGATCATGGACAGGATGGCGTCCTTGGCCAGGGGATGCCCCGAGCGGATGAAGGATTCGGTACAGCAGGTGCACTCCAGGCCATGTAGCCAGACCACCGGAACGCGCGGCTTGGTTTCCAGCGCGTGGGCGATCTTGTCCACATAGGCGGGTCCCAGCCCGAGCCCCGCCGCGGTCAGGCTGCAGAACTTAAGGAAGCTCCGACGGGTTATGCCTTGTCGGCGCATTACCTCATAGAAGGTTTCGGGAGATGCCATGCCGTGTACCCCCATCTGGTAAGAAAAAAGCGAACACTGCCCGGGAACCCGTCCAGCCCTTGTTGTTGAGATACGGTTTGGCCGGGTGGGCGTAAGCGCCATTGCAGCCGGAGTGCCATGCCTTGACCGGCGCGTTCAGAACCGCGCCGGGGACCATGCCGAGAGTCGGGATGTGGCTGCGGCGATTACTCGCTCTATAGGAGCGCTACGGGGAACTTTTGTCAAGCCTTTCAGAAGCGATGCCAGCCGGTCTGGCGCGATGATTCCGGCTTTCGTTGACCGGGGTCAACAAACTTCCGGCATCCCCGGCGGTATAGTTTATTAGAGAAGACTTATTTATGGGCTTCTGCCGAGGAGGCTTCCAGATGCGCGGACTGACACCGATTCAGCAAGCTGAGCTGACGGGGATTTTCGGTGCATGGGTGAGCTTCGACAAAGAGGAACGGCGTATCTACAGCCATGATGTCGCCGCCATACCCAGACTGATCAGGCCGCTCATGGGGCGCGCCACGGCCGATGCCGTGGTGCAGCCCGAGTCGGAAGCGCAGGTGGTTCGGCTGGTGCATTGGGCCAACAGGGAACACGTGCACCTGGTGCCCAGGGCGAAGGCGACGTCGGGCTATGGCGGGGTGTTGCCCGTCAAGGGAGGAATAACGGTCAGCATGAACCGGATGCGCCGAGTGCTCGCTGTGGATGCCACGGCGTCTACCGCCCGGGTAGAGGCAGGGGTTGTCTGGGCCGATCTGGAGCGGGAGCTGGCCAAGGCAGGCCTGGCGCTGCGCACCTATCCGTCGAGTGCGCCGTCGTCGACGGTGGGTGGCTGGCTCGCTCAAGGTGGCGTCGGCTACGGTGCCTTCGAGTACGGCAGTTTCCGGGACAACGTGGTGTCGGCGCGGGTGGTGCTGCCGAGCGGCCAGGTGGAGACTTTCACGGGAGAGCGACTCGACCTGATCAGCGAGGCGGAGGGCATCACCGGCTTTATCACCGAGATAACCGTCAGCGTGCGCGACAAACAGCCTGAACGGGTGCGCGCCTATGTGTTCGCCACGACCGCCGCCCTCTCGGCAGCACTAGAAGAGATGCTGAAGCGCGGTATGCCCCTGTGGTCGGCCAGCTTCATCAATCCCACCATGGCGCGGCTCCGGAATCGGCTTCCTGCGAAGCTGGTGCACGGCCAGCCGAGCAACGAGTCGCCGCCCAAGCTGCCCGAGGACGGCTACACGCTGTTGCTGGTGGCGCCAGAGGGGCACTGGGCTGCCGTTGAAACGGAGCTGTCACAGATTCTGGATAACTGCGGGGCGCGGCTGCTCGACCAGCCGACCGCGGACCACGAGTGGGAGTCGCGTTTTGCTCTGATGCACGTGAAGCGGCTCGGTCCCAGCCTGCTGCCCGCCGAGGTGGTGGTGCCCCTGGAACGTCTGGCCGCCGTGCTGGACGAGGCCAAATCGGCCATCAAGCAGCCCCTGACGCTGGAGGGTACGTTGGAGGCGGGGCGGGAAAGGTCGCGGGCGGGCCAGGTCACTCTGCTGGGCTTCATCCCCCACGACGAGCGGAAGCTCGGCTTCGGCGTAGCCTACGCCCTTTCGCTGACGCTCCTGCGGATCGCCCGCAAGCACGGCGGAAGACCCTATTCCACCGGCCTGTACTTCAGCCGCCAGGCGGACGCCGTGCTCGGCGAGGAGCGCGCCGCAAAGCTGCGTGCTTATAAGCAGCGCATCGATGCCGGCGGGATTCTGAATCCGTGCAAGGTGACCGATGCGGGCTTCGTGGCCAACCTGCTCAGGCTGATGCTGCCCTTGGAGCCGCTGGCGCGCGTACCGGCCAACGCCATGAGAAGCCCGGTGGGCGAGCGGCTGCAGGGACAGGGAAAGCGCGGCATTCCTGACGATATTGCCTGGTACGCATACGCCTGCGCCCAGTGCGGCTACTGCGTGGACGAGTGCGACCAGTACTACGGTCGCGGCTGGGAATCGGAGTCCCCCCGCGGGCGCTGGTTCTTCCTGCGGGACTACATGGAAGGCCGCGCCAGGATGACGCAGGAATGGGTCAACAACTTCCTCGCCTGCACGACCTGTGAGATGTGCAACGTGAAGTGCCCGCTGCAGCTCCCGAACGAGTCCAGCTGGATGAAGATGCGGGGCGAGCTGGTGCAGAAGCGGGACGGGCTGACTCTGCCGCCCTTCGAGATGATGCGCGCCTCGGCGGAGAAGGAACTCAACATCTGGGGTGCGTACCGGGAGGACCGTGACGAGTGGGTGCCGGAAGAATGGGAGAAGAGGGCACGCAGGGTGTCAGGTGTGCTCCACTTCGGCGGTTGCTCGACAGCGCAGGCCAATCGGATCCGCTGGATGCCTCAGGAAGTCCGGAAACTGGTCCGACCGAAGGCAAAGGTGGCTTACTTTCCCGGCTGCACGGCAAGCCTGGTGCAGAAGGATATCGCCGAAGGCACGGCTCGCCTGTTGTGCGCCGCGGGCATCGACTTCACCTATCTCGGTGAGGAGGAGGCCTGCTGTGGCATCCCGATGCTGCTTGCCGGGGCATGGGATACGTTCGAGAACATTCTGCGTCACAACGTGGAGGCCATGCAGCGTCGCGGTGTCGAGACGGTAGTGACCTCCTGCCCGGCCTGTTGGCTGGCCTGGCACACCTACTATCCCCAGTGGACCCAGAAGCTGGGTATCCCATTCCATTTGACGGCCCGACATTACGCGGAGGTGCTTGCCGACCGAATACGGACTGGTGATCTGAAGTTCACACATCCTGTCGCGCGCAAGCTGACCTGGCATGATTCCTGTCACATGGGGCGCGCAGGCGGAATTTACGAGCCGCCCCGTGAGCTGCTGCGGGCCATCCCTGGCGTCGAGCTGAGAGAGATGGCCTACAACCGAGAGGAGGCTCATTGCTGCGGCAGCGTGCTCAGCCTGCTGGAGAGCCCGGACAAGGCGGCCGTCAAGGTGGGAGACATGCGGCTCAAAGAGGCGGAGGCGACCGGCGCCGATGCGCTGGTGGCCGGCTGCCCCTGCTGCGAGGTTCAGCTGCGGGTCACGGCCAGCAAGACCGGCTGCCGGTTGCCGATTGTCGACCTGGCCCATGTGGCCGCCGAGGGCCTGGGCGTCAGGCTGCCCGACCCCACTGGCGACATGCTCGAGCAATGGGCGACTTTCGAAGCCATGATCAAGCTCCTGAAGCCCGAGGCCATGGCTGAGTTCATGGCGGGCATGCTGCCCGAGATGATCGAAGCCATGCCGCAGCCGTTCCGCGGCACCATGAAGTGGATAGAACACACTTCGGAAGGGGTGCGGGACGGCATGCTGGTGATGATGAGGCCCGTGCTGCCCGCCCTGTTTCCGATGCTGCTGCCTGGGATGATGCCGAAGCTGATGCCCGACATGCTGAAGGCCATGGAGAAGGTCGTGCCCATGCCTGACTACATGAAGGAGCAAATGCCGGAGCTGATGCCCACGGTCATGGACAAGCTGCTGCCGAAGATGCTGCCCCAGGTCATCCCATACTTCGTGCCCAAGATGGAGGCTTACTTGAAGCACGAGCAGCTACCGAAGGCGGCTTAGTGTTTGGTTAAGCCAGGTCGTATTCAGGGCTGTTGGTAATGGCGCAAAAGGAGCTGGAAGAGGAACAAGCCGATGGCAGACGACTATGAGATCGCCAAGGTACTGGACCTCCAGGGACTGCTGTGTCCGATACCCGTGGTGAAGGTGAGCAAGGCCGTGAAGGATATCAACATTGGTGAGGTGATAGAGGCCACGGCCACGGATCCGGGGGTAATGATGGATATACCCGCATGGTGCAAGAGCTCGGGAAACGAGATGGTGAAGATGGCTAAGGAGGACGGCATCTTCAGGTTTGTCGTTCGCCGCCTGAAATAGCCGGAGAACGATTTCACAGCGGCCGCCACAAGCGGCGGGGAGGGTGCGGCGCCCCGGCCAAAACGCCGACACGGGACGGTGAAGCATGATGATCGACCCGGAACTTCTGCACTTCGTCGAGCATGACCTCCAGGCCATTGCGCTGACCTGGATGGCGGTGCTCTATTCCATCAAGGCCTATCAACTGGCTCGACTGCCCATGCCATGGGAGCGGGAGCCGGGTAAAGGGAGCCCCGCAAGGGGTGTGCTGCGTTCCTACGGGACTATCTTCCTGCCGTGGCTCATGGAGAGCAGTCGCAAGCACCTGGGCCGCTGGCTGGAGTTCGCCATCTACCATGTGGGCGCACTGGTGGCCATCGTCAATACGTTCACGTTTCCGTTCGCCCCTGAGCTGATGACTCGGCCAGTGCGGTGGCTCTTTGCGGTGCTCATCGCGCCCGCCATCGTCGTCGGCGTCATCAAGCTCGTGCGCCGCGTACGCCGACCCGAGCTGCGTCTGGTCAGCACCCCGGACGACTATTTCTCCCTGGTCTCCCTGGAGTTCTTCTTCTTCGCGGCCGTCATGGCGCTTGTGCTCGATACGCCCGAATGGCGCCTCGCCTATTTCCTCATCACGGCTGCTTTTCTGTTCTATGTACCGTTCAGCAAGATCTCCCATTACGTCTATTTCTTCTTCTCCCATGTGCTGACGGGGACGCGGTACGGACGGCGCGGGGTTATTCCTCCCGCGGGGAGTGCCTCATGAGCACACGAGCTGCATTGCAGGAACTGGAGGGTCGCTTCAACCGACTGGTGGGCACCTCAGCCACCAACCTGTGCACCCATTGCGGGTGGTGTATCGAGGCCTGTCACGTCTACCTGGCAACCCGGGATCCGGCATTGTCGCCGGTCGCCAAGACCGAGCGGGTGAGGAAAGTGCTGCGTCGGTCCCATGACTGGCTGAGCAGGATTTTTCCCTTCTGGACCGGGGCTGCGGATCTGACGGACCGAGAGCTGGAGAAGTGGTCCGAGCTCGCGTTTCGAAGCTGCACCTTGTGCGAGAGATGCGTCATCAACTGTCCCATGGCGGTGGAGACGCCCCAGATCATGGCCGCGGTGCGCGGCACGCTGACGGCGCTCGGCAAGGCACCCGAGATCCTGGACCAGTTGGCGGATGCCGCGCTGGCAAGAGAAGAGGCCGCCGATGTACTGCAGGACATGTACCTGGAGCAGATTAAGGAATTGGAAAAGGAGGTGCGTGAAAAGCTGGGGGATCCCCGGGCGCGCATACCCGTCGGTGAAGAGGCTGACATGCTCTACGTGCCGTTGTCCGGGGCGCATACCATC
>JASJBY010000019.1 GCA_030066245.1 Gammaproteobacteria bacterium | reverse complement strand
ACCATGTGCTGGAGGCGTGCCAAAGCATCCAGCAGCACCATGTCAGCTGGGTGGAATTTGATTCTCTGCTGAGACAGCCGGCAGCGAGGTTGTCTGCAGTTGCGGACGAGCTGGGCCTCCGCTGGCCGGTGGAGGAGGCGGGGCAGGGGGCGATGCTTGAGGGGATCCTCAAGCCCGGACTGAGGCACTTCGATGGGCGCGATCTGACGTACCCCGAGGAGGGGCTGTGTAAACTGACCCAGCGCGTCTATCGGGCATTGCAGGCCAGGGAGCGCGGGGAAGATCCGCCAGGCGTATTCAACGGGAAGATCAACACCGAGCTGACCCAGTTACACGGTTACAGCATCCTGGCTGAGGAGCTGCAACGCGGTCCAAAACGAACCCTTGAATCCGCGAAGCGCAGCGCGGCCGAGGCCATCAGGCACCGGGATGATTATATCGTGGCCCAGCAGGAGCAGATGGACCACATCCAGGCGCAGATGAACCATGTCCAGGAGCGCATGGCTCATCTAGAGGCGGAGATCCGCGCCCGCGACCAGCACATTGCGTTCCTTGAAACGACCCTGAACAGCCCCCTCAAGCTCATCCGCCGGCTGGGCAGACTGGCGCTGAACCGCCTTGTTGGCCGGGCCCGGGCGTCCGAGGCCTCGGCCCATCCACAACAGTCCCCGGGCCAAACCGACACGAAAACCTCAAGCGATGCGAGTGGCAGTCGTCAGTAAGGCGGACCATCACGGAGGTGGAGCGAGCCGGGTGGCGGGTGAGTTGGCTGAGCTGCTCAATCGTGGCGGTCATCGGGCCGACCACTGGATGGCCTGGGCCGGCGATGGCTTCGGTGAGCACCGCCGGCCGCTCTACGGACGTTTTCAGCGGTGGTTCAGTCGGGGGCACGCCTACACCAAGCGGTTTGGCTTCCCAGAGCTCATTCCCTTCGAGCTGACGACGTTTCTGCGCAGACGGCGCCTGCTGGATTACGATCTGTTCCACTTCCATGATCTTTCGTCCGCGATATCGCCCTGGACGCTACGCGCCATCTCGTGGGCGCGTCCGGTTGTCTGGACTTTCCACGACTGCTCCCCATTCACGGGCGGGTGTCTCTATCCCATGGGCTGCGAGCGGTTCACAAGGCGCTGTGGGCCTTGTCCGCAGCTAGGCGAATGGCCACTGGACACCAATCGGGACTTCACCGGCGTCATGCAGGGGATCAAACGCAATCTCGCCCGCTCCTGTCGTGTCATAGCCGTGACGCCCTCGAACTGGATGGCGGACATGGCGCTCGGGAGTGGACTTTTTCCCTCTCGTCCCATGGTCGTGCCGAACGGTGTGGACACGACGCTCTTCAGTCCGATGGACAAGCCCGCCCTGCGCGATGAGCTGGGTATGCCCAGGGAGCGTCGGGTGGTGCTGCTGTCAGCGGGGAGTATTCTGGACGAACGCAAGGGCACTCGGCACGCCTTGCAGGCGCTCCGGCAGATCGCGGAGCTGCGGCCGTTTCTACTCGTGACTGGTCACATGGACGATCAGGCTCGGGACATGATGAGAGGCTTCGATTATCACGAGGCTGGCTACGTATCGGACAAGTCCCGTCTCGCCCGATACTACGCCTCGGCTGACTTGTTCCTGTTCTGCTCGCTGGCGGACAACCAGCCGCTGGTTGTGTTGGAGACCCTGGCTACCGGAACGCCGACGGTTGGGTTCGCCACCGGGGGCATTCCCGACGTGGTGAAACAGAATGAGACCGGCTACCTGGTGCCCCAGGGGGACGAAGCCGCCTTGGTCCAGGCTCTGCGAGATACCCTGACCGGTGACCAGTTACCGCAATGGGCGGCTAACGGCCGCAGGCACGTGGTCGAGAACTTTTCGCACGAGCGGTTTCTCGAGAACCATCTGTCGGTGTACTCGCGGGTCGTCCGGGGGGAGTTCGACATCAAGGGCCCGCTTCAGGACCACCATGCTTAAGCGTTTCAGGAACTTTGCCGCCGCCGCGCAGAGCCTCGAGGCGGCGGCGGAGGATCCGGGTATCAAGGTCATCTCGTTCGACGTGTTCGATACGCTGCTGCATCGACGCCTGGCGCCCGACCTGATCGTGGAGGGGGTGGCCAGAGAGCTGAGCCGGCTGGTCACCGAGCGAGGTGTCCAGCCGTCGATGGAGCCCCTGCAGGCCCGCCACACGGCCTATGCCGAGGTTGCAATGGTCAAAGTAGACCAGGGCCTGGACCAGGACATGACCCTGGAGGAATTGATACCGGCGTGGGTGCGCCGTGTGGCGGGGCGAGCGCTGAAAGACGAGGACCAGGTGGTCGAGGTGCTCATCCAGCGGGAGATGGAGTTCGAGCTGGCGAGCTGTTTCGCTAATTCCATCCTGAGGGAAACATGTCGAAGCCTCAAGGACAGGGGCAAGCGACTGATTTACGTCTCGGACATGTACCTGGGCCGGAGGCGCGTCGAGCCGCTCCTCGAACGCAACGGCTTGGCGGGTCTTTTCGACGCCGGGTATGTGTCGGGTGACTGCAGCCTCCTGAAACGGACCGGTCGGCTTTTCGACAAGATACTGGCCGACGAGAAGGTGAAACCCGCCGAGCTGCTGCACCTGGGGGACCACCCTGAGAGCGACGGGATACGGGCCCACGAACGAGGCATTCGGGCCTACGTGGTGGAGGACAGGGAGTCCCTGAAGCGGCGCCGTCGGCTGCTCTATGATCAGCGTCGTCTGCGCGCCGACCGTCATTGGGCCGGTGTGGCGGCCGCCGCCTTTGCCCAGGCGTCACCGGAAGACAGCTATCCGGCCGAGCAGTCCTACGCCCTGCGCCTGCTCGGCCCGGTCATGTGCACGTTTGTGCACCGGGTTATCGAAAGGGCCCTAGATGAGCGGGTCGAACAGGTGCTTTTCCTGGCCAGGGAAGGATTCCTGCTCAAGGCGCTGTACGAGGCGTTGGCGCCGGTCGTCGCGGGTGAGAAGACGCCACCTCCCGCTCTTTACCTTCCGGCGTCGCGTCTATCGGCCATGCGGGCAGGCATGAGAGGCTATGGCCTGCGCGAGCTGTCAGCGGCCATGGACAATACCGGTAGGCACTCCGTGCGGACGCTTCTCGCGCCGCTGCAGGTACCGGAATCCCGCCTGATGGAGATCGCGGCCGAATATGGCGTGAAGGATATCGACCAGCGGTTGCCACCGTTCTTCCTCTCCTGGCCGCCGTTCTACCGAATGCTCGAGGCCCCGGAGATTGCAGACCATGCAAAAGAGACATCCAAGCGGGCCCGAGGGCTGTTCATCGACTACCTGGGTCAGCTCGGCTTCTTCGGTTGCAGCCGCGTTGCGCTCGTCGACATCGGATGGAGCGGACAGATCCAGGACAGCCTCTACGCCGCCCTGGCTGACGTCGATAAGCGTCCCCAGATCCTTGGCATGTACATGGGGGTGCGAAGCAGCGCCCATATGCGCAAGGCACCCGGTAGCTGGATCGAAGGGCTTCTCTGCGACGGCGGTAAGCTGAACTGGCATGCCAATGCGGCGCTGGAGTTCGTGCAGCTCTTCGAGGTCGTACCCCGTGCCCATCACGGCACGGTCCTCGGGTATCGGCGTGATGAGACGGGAGGACGGGTGCAACCGGTGTTGCGCGAGGACAGTGACCCCGCGCGCCAGGCCGAGATGAAGGATGATGCCACCGTTGCCCTCTTACAGACGGGCGTGCTGGCGTACGGCGCTCGCTATCGCGATTTCGTGCGCATCGTCGGCGCCATGGGCAAGGACTCGATTGGGTACGCAGCCGCTACGGTAGATCGGCTGGTTCGTTTTCCGACCAAAGTCGAGGCATCCTGGTTTCTGGGCATGAAGAATGTCTCGGACCTGGGCTCCTCGGAGGTGATCAGCCTCGGAGCCGAACATTCCCGAATGCACTCGATGCAATGGGCCTGGCGGTTGCGAAGCCTGATGCGAAGCTCTCTCTGGCGCTACGGCGTGCTCAGCTTCGCCTTCAGGCCAGTGCTTCAGGGCCTGTACGCGCTGCGCATGGCGCTGCACCTGACTCCGAGGCGGAGCGAGTCGCTGGTGAGGGGGAACGTCTGGTCGCGTGAGCTTGCCATTTCGGACGACCCTCCCGCTCGCGTCGACGCCTCGCGTGTCGCCCGTAATCGGCTGCCCGTCGAGCGACAGAGTGAAGACAGGTACAGACAAGTGCTCGCTGAGGCCAACCGATCGCGAGCGACATGCCCCGCAGAGCAAAGGACGGGGCCGTTGTCGGTGCGCGAGCTGACGGCGTCTTACCTGACTTACCTGGCAAGCGCGCAGATGCTGCGGCTGCGTGGCCGGCATCCCGTTGCTTATGGGTCAATTTCCATGCGGGCTGCTGTCTCTCGTTACCTGGCCGGCTATCCTGTGGCAGTCAGAATGCTCGGTTGGGTCAATGCATTGCGCACCCGTTTCCGGCCAAGTCAACCGAATGCGCGCGTGGCCGAGTTGCCCGTGGAAGCATCAAAAACGGGAAGCGAGTCCTGATTCGTGATGCACCAAGAGCACGAAAGGGCCTTCCCGAAGAAGCGTGGTCATGGAGGGAATGGCGTGTTACGGCGCTTACAGCGGGCGCCGCCCGGCCGCTGCACGCACCTCGTAGGGCGTCCTGAATCACTCGCGTCGCAGTGAGCCTCGCGCAACGAAGCCGACTCGATATCCTCGCCGCCATCGGTGATCCGGCGGTACACGTCGTATCCTTTGACGTGTTCGATACGCTGCTACGCCGGCGGGTGATGGATCCCGACCATGTGTTCTGGCTGGTCGAGCAGACTCTGCTCCAGCGAGGCTATGGTCAGGGTTGGGTCAGGCACTTCGGACATGCGCGCGTGCATGCGTGGCATCTTGCCCTCAGGCGCGCTCAGCTAGACGGCCGCCAGGATACGAGCTTCGCGGAAATCTACGAGTTGTTGGGGTCGGTGCTGCCCGGCGCTCGCCCCAGGCTCGCGGAGATCGCTGCGCTTGAGCTCGACCTTGAGCGCGCGATGCTGGAAGCCTACCCCTATGGCGTTGGATTTTTCGAAGAGGCCTTGTCAGCAGGCAAGCGGATCATACTCTGTTCGGACCAGTATTTGCCCAAGAGGTTTATCGAGGATCAGCTAAAGGCATCCGGGGTCGCCGGTTACGACCACTTTTATCTTTCCGGCGTGCTTGGCGCACTGAAGTTCACAGGAGCCCTTTACGACACGATTGCGGTCCGACTCGGGGTCGCTCGCGAACATATCCTTCATATAGGGGATACCGAGGAAACGGACTTCCTCATGGCAAACCGTAGAGGGTTGCGGGCGAAGCTCATTCCGAAGTCGGCCGACCTGGCGGAGCACGGGGCACGGCAATCCGCGGTCACGCGCCATCCTAGCCTTGCGAGCGTGGCGAGCGCCATGTTCTTGCACCGCGAAGCGGACGACGCTGGCGACAAATCTGATCGCGGAAGCGCGGTGTGTGGCAATTATCTCGAGTATCTCGGATATGCGCTGCTTGGCCCACTACTGGTCGGGCTTGCGCGCTGGTTGGCGGACCGGCTTGCCAGCGGAGAAATCGAGCGCCTCTGGTTCCTGTCCAGAGACGGGGAAGGGCTGGCGAAAGTGTTTGCGCTTCTGTACCCGGGGCTCTCTGCAAGAGTCGAGTATGTATATGCATCGCGCCGGCTTCTTGCCTACTCGACGGGCGAGCTGACGCCGGCGGAGGTGTTCCGCCATTTTTGCCATATCGATAAACCAGAGACCAGGGCGCGGGACTTTCTCGAGACGGCCTTGGGCGGCGTGACGGTGAGTGACATCGGCGCGGAGTTCGGTGACGGGGAGACGCTGGGTCTTCCAGGCGTGAGGGAGCGTGTCGTGCACGAGATCCAGCGCATAATCGACCGCGGCGACATGGCGGCGTCATCCCGCGCGCAGACCATCCATGCCTACTATCGGTCCAAGCTCTGCGGAGCACAGCGCCTCGGGATATTCGACGTCGGCTGGCGGGGCAACCTGCAGCGCGCGCTCAAGAGGGCTCTGTCCGAGGACAGCGTTGACATCAAGGGGTATTACCTCGGGCACATCTTCGAGGACGAGTTTCTTAAGGAAAGCGTCGACTGCGAGTCATTCGCCTTCGATCTTAATTTCCCGAACGAGGTGTACAATGACATCGTTTCTTGCCTCTGGGTGACCGAGTTCCTATTCGCGAGCACCCACCCTAGCATCGTCGATCTGGCGGAGGAAGCAGGCGGCTATCGCCCGGTGTTCGAGGCGCCGACACCGGCGAAAGAGAGCCTGAAGGCGGCAGGCAGGTTGCTGCAAGAGGCCGCAATCCGCTTTGTCGGAGAAGGGATTGCCTGGAATCGGGAATTGCTGCTGGAGCTCGCGGATCGCGAGCAACTCGTGCAAACACTCCGGGAGTTCGTGGCGCGCCCGAGTCAGGACGATGCTTCGGCTTTCGCAGCCGAGAAGGCGGTGATAGGGATAGACGAGCTGGATGGCGATCCCCTCGTGGTACCCATCGACACGACCGGCGGCGCGGAGGCCGTCCGCCGAGCGTTTGGGGCTAGCGCATGGAAGGCGGGCTTCCGGGCAGCTTTGGGAGAGGCAGCATTTCGCGCGGCGTTCGAGCCGCCTGGCGTGCACATGCGGCGCAGGCTCGGCCGGATTCTCCGGCGCATCCCGATGCTCTGGAGAGTCGTGCAGGCTGCACGGGACGCGCTGTGCGGATCGATCTCGTAAGCAACGCGGATGTCCGTGGGGGATTGTCGTCTCAACAGGCTTTGCGGCAACCCGTTCCGTCGGGCATCTGGCATTCACTGGAGGAATGCGCCATCTGCTACGATGGCATGGCGTATACTGATGCGTTCTTGTAAACCGCGCACCCTGGTACCCCGTGGGCCGCGCCGCAGGGGTGAGCGCCGTGCACGGCGCGACCAAACGCCGTGGACGTGGTCAGCGCATGTGCCGCAGCAGGACAGTGGCGCGAAATGTGAGTTAGGGCCGAACGACTCGGCAGGGGGGTAAGGTGTCTGAACTGAACGAGCTGCAGCGGCTGGCCCTACCGAACTTCGAAATCTGCAGCGAGCTCGAGCTGTATGCGCGATGCCGGGGCGCTGCGGAGTATGTCTATAACAAGAGCGAACTGCGGATCCAGGCAGGCGGCCGGGTATCGTTCGCAACGTTCTATGGCGGATTCAGTATTGGCAAGTGGCGGAAGCTGGCGGGGATTTCCCGGCTTAGGCTACGGCTTGATCTGCTTGGGGCAGGGCAGGTCGAGGTGTGGAACTGGCGCGCGGGGCATCCCAGCCGGCTGCTGGTGGTCGCGGAGACCGCGTCTCCGGGGCCGGTCGCGATTGAAGTGCCGGTCGACGAAGCCGTCGACGGCATCATCGCGCCCGAGTTCGTCGCCTGGGAACCGACGACTTTTCGGGGGGGGGCCTGGTTGACCTCTGATGCGCCGCGCCGTGCCGTGAAGCTGGGTATCGTGCTCACCAGTTTCCAGCGCGAAGCCGCGGCAAAGGCGACGGTGCGGCGTCTGACGAGCGGGCTGCTCTCGGACCCTGGCGTTGATGCAAGTATCGTGGTGATCGACAACGGCCGGTCCCTGACGCCCAACGACGTTGCAGGCGCGACTCTAATTCCGAACCCGAACTTGGGCGGTAGCGGTGGCTTCGCGCGGGGCCTCGCACACTTCCAAGACCTGGGCGGCTTCACGCACGTGTCGTTCATGGACGATGACGCCTCGGCCGAGCTCGAAAGCTTGAGGCGGGCTATTCAGCTGCTGCGGTACGCGTACGACGAGGCGACTGCAATCGTGAGCGGGCTGATCTTCCAGGAGCGTCCCGGGACCCAGCTCGAGGTGGGAGGCCAGATGCCGGGCGACATGTGGGGTCCCGTCCGGCAAGGCGTTGACCTTCGCCGGCTGCGAAGCCTGGTCAAGAACGAGATGCCGCTCCGGATCGACTATGGCGGCTGGTGGATGTTTTTTTTCCCCATCGCATATGTCCGCAACCTGCCCTTTCCGTTCTTCCTGCGCGGAGACGACGTCGAGTTCCCACAGGCGAACGATTTCAAGCTCGTCACCCTCAACGGCATCGCTAGCTACGGACCCGATTTCCTCCGCAAGGAATCACCGGTTAACGTCGCCCTGGATCGCCGAGGCATGCTGGCGAACGTGCTCTTGCACAAGACACCGCAGACGGCAGTGATCGCGGTATTGAGGGGGCTGACTATGGGCGTGTCGCTGGCCAACCGTTACTGTTATGACCACGTGGACGCGCTGGCGGAAGGGCTGCGCGACGTGCTCTCGGGGCCCGCTGCATTCGAGGACATCTCGGGCTTTGCGGACGGTCGCCGGCGAGAGATCGCATTGCGTGTCCGGCAGCCACGGGCGTCGCTCGAGGAGGTCGGCGTCCAGTATCCCCGGCTGAAGCGGCGCAAGCGCAGCGTCCTGTGGCATGCGATGAGCCTGCTGCTCTGCAACGGCCACCTTTTGCCCTCCTTTCTGCTGGTCCGCGGGCCCGGGATACTCGCCCCCGTCTGGCGTAGTTCAAGCGCGCAGGTCTTCCTCCGACGCAAGGTGTTCATTCAGGAGGGCCTGGAAGAGCAGGTAATCGTCGCGGAGCGCGATGTGCGAAGGTATTTTGCGTCGCTGGGAAAGGTCACCGGGTTGTCGGTTCGCCTGCTGTTCGCCCTGCCACGATTGCGCCGGGAGTTCCGCGCGGCGCGGGCGTGGTTTGGCTCACGGGCGTACTGGGACCGCCAGTTCCGTGCTGGGATGGGGACGCCCGCGCTGCCGCATCAGTCATCCGCAATCAAAGAGCTCGCAGTCGGGCAACGGAGGTAGCAGAATCGAATGTCGAAAGCACGGACCATCGCCGTCGTCGGCGCTGGCTTTTCGGGTGCGGTGATAGCCCACCAGCTGGCTAAGGCCGGCCATCGAGTAACAGTTTTCGAAGCACGCGGGCATCTTGCGGGTAACTGCCATACGGAGCGCGATGCGGAGACGGGCGTCATGACGCACGTCTATGGACCGCATATCTTTCACACGGACAACGAGCGGGTCTGGTCCTTCATTACGGGCTTCGGCGAGTTCGTTCCCTACGTGAACCGGGTAAAGGCCATCACCGGGGGGCGCGTGTACACGCTGCCGATTAACCTCCTGACGATAAACCAGTTCTTCGGCAGGACTTTGCGGCCTTCGGAAGCACGGGACTTCCTCGAATCCATCGCTGATACCTCGATAGAATCCCCGGCGACATTCGAGGAGCAGGCCCTGCGATTCGTGGGTCGTGAGCTCTACGAGGCCTTCTTCAAGGGCTACACGCAAAAGCAATGGGGCCTTGATCCGTCGGAGCTGCCGGCAAGCATCCTCAAGCGCTTGCCAGTTCGCTTCAACTACGACGACAACTACTTCAACCACCGGCGCCAGGGGATTCCAAAGGACGGCTATAGCGCGCTGGTCGAGCGCATGCTCCAGGTGCCGGGGGTTTCGGTGCACTTGGGCACTGCATTCGAGCCGGCGCGCAAGGTCGAGTTCGGCCATGTCTTCTACAGCGGGCCGATCGACGCGTGGTTCGGTCACGGTAAGGGGCGGCTGGCGTACCGCACCCTGGATTTCGAGGTTTTCCGCGAAGCAGGGGACTATCAGGGCAACGCGGTGATCAACTACTGTGAGCAGAAGGTGCCTTATACCCGGGTCACGGAGCACAAGCACTTCGCGCCCTGGGAGAATCATGCGTGCACGGTTTGCTATCGGGAGTTCAGCCGTGCTTGTGGCGAGTCCGACGTCCCATACTACCCGGTCCGCCTCGCACGCGAAAAGGCCCAGCTTGCCGAGTACGTGGACATGGCCAAGCGAGAGGGAAACGTCACGTTCGTGGGGCGGCTGGGTACCTACCGATACCTCGACATGGACGTGACCATCAAGGAGGCACTGGAAGTAGCCGACGAGTTTCTGAGCCGTACGAGGGGCGAAGCACGCATGCCGGCGTTTATAGCCAGCCCCTTGGCCTGAGAGGGCATGGTAGGAGACGGGCTTTCCATTCGGAGGTGTGAAGCTCTCGTAGCCGTACTCTGGTCTGCGCCACCTGCGAGTTGAAGTGCGCGGCGAGGACCAGAACATGAGAGACGTTTCGTAATTTTCCAACGCCTGTCGACCGCGTACTCTGTTGGAAGAAGAAAAGAGGTAGATTCGTGCAGTTCGACAGGCCAACCGCTGCTGAGTACCTCGAGCAGGCGGACGCCGCGAGACGGCAGCAGGCATTCGAAAAGGCGGTAGCACTCTATAGAACGGCACTTCAGCAGGAGCCGAAGCTGGCCATCGGCCACTTCAGGCTCGCCGAATGCTTGCGTGCCATGGGCCTCAAGTCCCGCGTAATCTACCATTACCAAGTGGCAGTTGCGCTAGCACCGACTAACGCCGACTTCCGTTTCAAACTCGGCGTTGCACTGCACGAGGCGCGTAGGTACTCGCAAGCGCTCGAGGCGTACAACTATACGGTCAAGCTGAGGCATGACCACCTGGAGGCGAGGTTGAGAGCTGCCGTGCTTCTCCTGCGCATGGGGAAGTTCGAAGAAGGCAGACGGGAACTGCGCGACCTCGCCGGCGTTGCAACAGACGCTTCGAATGTCGGCGAGGTCCATTACCGACTTGCCGAGTGCACCAAGTACGAGGCCGGAGACCCGCATATCCCAGAAATGGAAGCCCTCCTCGCCGGCGACACTATGTCACGGATCTCGCGAAGAAACCTCCATTTTGCCCTGGCCAAGGCCTACGACGATGTGGGCGCATTCGACCAGGCGTTTGCGCATTGCAGGAGAGCTAACGAGACCGAGAAGAGCCGATTCGACCGGGATGCCCATGAGCGGTTTGTTTCGGCGCAGATCGATTTCTTCTCCGAGGGGTTCTTCCATGAACGGCCAGCGGGCGCGAGCGGCAGCGAGAAGCCAGTCCTGATCGTCGGGATGCCCAGATCGGGTACGACTCTGGTTGGCCGGATCCTCGCTGCTCACCCGGCGGTCCATTCGGCCGGAGAACTGATTGTCTTTCGGCAGATGGCAGAGCAGTTGCCGCGCCTGCTGCAGAGTCGAGAGACTTACCCAACGGTACTCGAGGGGCTATCGGAAAGAACTGCCCTCGGCCTCAGCGGAGCCTATATAAAGTCACTGTCGCGGACTGCGTCGTCTGATGCGGTTCGATTGCTGGACGACTATCCTGAGAACTTCCTTTTCCTCGGACTGGTCGGACTGCTTTTCCCGAGAGCACGTATCATACATTGTCGGCGAGATCCGCTGGACACATGTTTGTCGGTGTACATGCGGCGGCTGGACCCGATGCCGAACGGCGATCATGCCTACGGCGACGATATCGAAGATCTCGCCTTCTACTATCGGCAGTATGAGAGGCTCATGTCACATTGGAGAGCCGTCATTCCGAACTCGATGCTCGACCTGCGTTACGAACGCCTCGTGGCAGACCAGGAACAGGAGGTTCGTCGCATCATCGACTTCGCTGGGCTTGAGTGGTCCAACCAGTGCTTGTCTTTTCATGACAGTGGCGGCGTCGTCTCGACGTCAAGCGTCTGGCAGGTGCGCCAGCCCCTCTACCGATCATCAGTGGGCCGATGGCGGCACTACAGGAAATATCTCCAGACTCTGAGCCGAGAGTTCGCAGCGCGGGACGCATCCGAGCGCTAACAATGGGGAATCTGGTGCCTCCATTACGGTAGCATGTCTAAATTACCCAGTAGCGCTCACTCAGAGCCTGAAGGACTCTGTCCTCGGGTATTGTGGCAGGTGGTAGCCGGGGGATGCAGACGGAATGGCATGGTATAGGGGCTCAGCTGGCAGAGGACAGGCTTTCCCACGGCTGCAAGTAGCCGTAGTGTTCGAGCATGGCCTTGGCCCTGGCGGTGATACACTCGTATTCGTCCTGACTCATATCCCGGAGTCGCGCGGGATTCTGGTTCATGATTCGAGAACGTAGGCCGTGTATCATGAACTCGCGCTCGAAGGTGTCCGCTGGCTGGGCGTCGAGATTCAGGAACTCGAAGATCTGAGACGTGATAGCGTGCGGGTCGCGTGTCAGATCTTCGTAACGCACTTCAAGAAAACGGCTGAGGCCGGCGCTGTCCTTCAGGACTATCTCCGCGCTTCTCGCCCATTGGTGCGCTGCCATGTCCAGAAGCCTGGGTTTCGCCCCCCAGCTTCGGCGTACCTTGTCCCGGATGCCGATGGCTACGGCGTAGCCGTTCCGTACTATGTGCACGAAGGCACTACCTGCAAAGTGACGCTGCAGCCAGAGTGTGCGAGCCGCGTTGGTTGGGGACTTTTCGAGCGCGATCGGTGCCTCGGGCTTGTCCAACTTCGCCTTCCAGTCCTGCATGGCTCGTCTGGCCAGCTCCTCATGACCTTCCGGGTCAAAACGAAAAACCTGCTCGTCTTGCGTCCAGAGCCGGGGAAGTCCCTTAGCAAGCGGAGTAACGAGGCCGGTCAAGAATTGCCCCTCTTTTGGTAGTCCGGCGACCTCGGGATGCTGTCTCAGGAGCCGCTCGAGGAGCGTCGTGCCAGAGTTGTAGCAACCGACGATGAAGACCCATTTTCGTGCCATCTTCCGTCTTTGACGTAAGAGGTCCCTCCTTGCATCGACCAGAGAGCCGGAAAGGGTTATTGCTGTGCCGCGCCGTCACCAAAATACAAGAGCTTGTCAGCAAAGATTTCCTTCAAGACCTCTACCAGGTTCGGCTGGTGTTCGTTCTTCAGCAGTACATGCAGCACTTTCTGTCTGGCGAGATATCTGCCTACGGCGTGCGCGCGACAGGGATAGGCGATAATGCTCACCGCCGGACAATCTTGTAGGTGTTTGGCCCTCTGTAGATCAAAGGGGCATTCGTGACACACGTGGACATAGTATTTCGTTTTTCCGTTCGGCTTGCGGAGCAAACGGCGCAAGTCAAGATACTGTCGGGTGGATTGGGGTAGCGCCTGAATCTTCCTCAGCGGGGTTGCCTGGTTTCTCGACATGTCCCAATCTTCGTACCGCGCGATGTTTGCAAAGTCTGCATAGGTGTAAGGATTAAAGGCATGGACGAAATCCACGTCCAACAGATAACCGGCCAGCAACGCCCCGAAACCACCACCGGAGCTGCCCAAGAAAATCACCTGGTTGGCCGAAAACTGAGCAATCTCTTCCTTCAGCAGCTCGAGGAAGCCCGGATACCCGGAGCCGTCCCCGGAAATGCCGTTCAAATAGGCCATTTGGAATGGATCTTGGACAAAGATCCGATTGTATTGCCACACCTTGCCGGCTTGGAGAAAATCGAAAGTCGGCAGCTGGTTCAGCCTACCGCGATGACCGGTGAATGCCACCACGACAACTTCAGCAGTCTCACCCTGCTCAGTCTGGAGAGTGGTGATTCCGTTTGTAACGACCTGGGACATGGGCCCACCAAATGGTTCAGGGATAGAGGCTTCCTTTACGCAGGCTGGTGCGGAAAGCCGTCTTATAATAAAAAGCTGCCCTCATGTCCAGAGCCGATGCACCATAGCCTGGGCGCACGGTCGACTGTCTGGACGCGCTCTGATACCAAGTTTTGCCCGTTCAGTTCTTCTCGCCACCTGTCCAGCGACCGCGCGGTGGTCGGTGCCCTCGGGTCGAGACCTCACGTGGGCTTTGCTCCGCCCAGAAAAGCGCCGAGAAACTCCTCGCCGGCACAGGCTTTTCTCAAATATGCCACTTAGTCGGCTAGGGATCCGACGGCAAGGTACGAACTGGCCAGCCTTAATCTTGGTTGCTCGAAGGCCACGTCTGAAGCCTCGAAAAAGGGTCTGGTGGCCGTCGGCGGTGGTTTAGATTTCCCTGCAGCCGAATATTTCTAGTTCGGGGCCGGACCGGACCTCAGCTAATGCCACCGAGCGTGCTCCCTTTCGCGTGCCGGTCGCCTTATAGCCGCCAATTACGCCGTTACCGCCGCATGGCGGGCGCACCGTCAACTGCGGTAAGCTAATGTAAGGCGCGGATTTGACCGAACTTAGCACTTTCCAGGGTGGGAATGGTCGGAACGACACCTAGCTCGGGCTGCCAGAGTCATGGTGAAGGGGCGTGCCATGTCAACACCGACATCCGGTCGAAGTTATTCCCTCGTAGGCACGAGCGGCGACTATCGCATCGACGCACTCGTCGGCGATACCAAGTGGGGTGGCCCCGCAGGTGGGGGCGCTACCGTCACTTACAGCTTTCCGGGACAACCTGCTTGGTGGTCGACCAGCACTTCTTTAGGATACGGGCCGCCGGATGGAGGGGGATTTCCGTGGGCTGATGACGTATTCCCGCTCGGAGCTGCCCAGCAGGCGGCCTTTCGGCAGGCCCTGACAGCTTGGGGGGAGGTCGCCAACGTCAGATTAACGGAGGTCGCCGACAACCAGTTCGAGGCGGGGGATATACGAGCCGCATCGAGCGGCGTGCTCGACGACATAAACCCCGCCTGGACCGCGGCTGCCTATTTGCCCGGGCCTGGACCAGCGGCAGGTGACGTGTGGTTCAATCCCTGGCACCCGGCCAACGCTGATGTTACGGCGGGCGGCTCGGGCTACTACATCATGCTCCATGAGATCGGTCATGCCCTCGGGCTGGGCCATCCCTTCGAGGGCGCCACCCTGCCATTCGCCGAAGAGAACCAGCAGTATACCGTCATGTCGTATACGCCTGCCCCAGCCACCTGGGAAACAGGCGAGTATGCGTCGACGCCCATGCTCTACGACATCGCGGCCATCCAATACGTTTATGGGCCCAATTACTCGACGCGCGCCGGTAACGACACCTACCCGTTCTCGCCACGTCATGTGGAGGTCAGGACCATCTGGGATGGCGGAGGGGAAGATACGTTTGACGCGTCCGGTCACCTGGTCGGCGTTTCCATAAATCTCGCTCCAGGCAGCTTCAGTGCCATCGGCACCTCGGGCGTTGGCAACATCGGTATTGCTTATGGCGTAACGATCGAGAATGCCATCGGCGGGGGGGGGCCAGACGAGTTCCAGGGTAACAGCGCCAACAATCGAATCTCGGGCGGTGCCGGCGACGACGTTCTCTGGGGGAACGGAGGAAACGATTCGTTGGTCGGCGACCAAGGCGACGACATCATCCTTGGGAATACCGGCAACGACACGATCTTCGGAGGGGACGAGGCTGATATCCAATGGGGCGGGCAAGGCGATGATGTGCTCCTCGGTAATCGCGGTCCCGACATCCTTTTAGCAAATCGGGGAAACGATGTGGTGTTCGGCGGCCAGGACGCGGACGCCGTGGACGGGGGGCAGGGCAACGACACCCTTATCGGTAACGCGGGCGATGATACGCTCTTGGGCGGCGCCGGAAACGACGTGTTTGTGTTCGAGAATGACAGCGGCCAGGACCGGATCCTGGATTACCAGGGCGCGGGTGATGCACTGGGTGACGAGATTCTCATCTCCTCGGCGATCATGGGCTCGGATGAAGAGGCGTTAGCGGCTGTGGGAGAGGACGTTGATGGCAACGCCGTCATCAATCTCGGCGACGGTAACGACGTCACGCTGGTAGGTGTGGACAGCCATTTGCTGACCGGGGCTGACTTCTTTTTCAGCTGAAGAGGAGCCTTTCAAGAACGCCGGCCGTGGGGGACACCGCGTCCACCTTGTGCATGCTGGTCAAGATCGCTATACCGCCACGAGTGCGCTTTGCACTGCATCGGCGGCAGGTGGGCTCAGATGGCAGGAAATCGTGGGTGAACGCCCCGTCCTGCCGTGAAGCCGCTGCAGCGACTTCATGTCGCCCCAAGTTCTTGTCTTGCCGTGCATCAATCCTGTCGCTGCGCCAGTAGATTGGGGCTCGTATTCAACAGAAGGCACTGGTCTGGCTATACTGAGCGCCTCCGTCCTACCCCGCGCGAAAACCGTCCAGCTCGAAATGCGAAAGGCATCGTAACCTGGTGGCATCATCGTGGTGCTGGTGTTCATTCCAGCGGATGTGCACGGTGACGGCGATGCGAGTCGGCGCGTGCGGTAAGTCACCTTGGCGTCTGCAGTGGTGACAGCTCATCCGGCATGGGTGAAGGGGAACCCCTGTACCGTGTTGGTTGGCGGGATGGTGGAACAGGCTTTGCCGGACGCCGAGTGGCAGAATGACATCTGGGATCTGGTCGAGGAGCGTAAGGCCCGTGCCAATCACTGATAAACTCGGGTGTTTTCGCGGGTGCAGCACTTGATGTCGAAGAAGGTGCTGTTGGTCTGGGAGCTGGGCGCAGGATTCGGCCACGTGAAGCGGCTTGTGTCCGTGGCGCATGTCTTGGCCTCTGAAGGGTGGCAGCCCTCCTTTGCGTTGAGATGCATTCACACATTGCCTGGGGAGACTACGGCCGTTGCAAGAGGCGTTTTTCAGGCTCCGGAGATTGCCGTGATGCGCAGGTCAGGAGAGGCGTTCAGAGCCGTCACTTATGCCGACATCATGGGCCGCTATGGATACGCAAGTGAAAAGAGCCTGGGCACTACGGTGGCCGCCTGGGATAGCTTGCTGGATGTCTTGCAGCCGAGCTTGGTCGTAGCAGATTATTCGCCCACCTTCCATCTTTCAGCCTTCGGTCGCGTGCCGCTCATCGCCGTCGGCACCGGGTTTACGTTACCACCCTGCGATGACGATAGCTTTCCCGCCATGCGCGACGCTGAGCCCCATTACCCGGCAGAGCAGCTGCTCGAGAACGCAAAGAGGGTACAACGTCGCCGGAGATTGCCTGAACCTTCAAGCCTGACGGAGATCATGGGCGGCCAACACCAGTTCCTGGGGATCCTGAATGAGTTGGACGTGTACAAAGGGCTCAGGACACAGGCAACGGTGGGCCCATTGCAGCAGCTCCCGGACCGCGCACTGGTTTCCGTGAGCCCGCGGCGGTCCCTCTTCTTTTACCTGGCCTACGAATTCCCGCCGACGCAAAAGCTGCTATCGGCGATCGCTGATTCAGGCATTGAGGCCGAGGGCTTCGTACGCGATATCCCCAGCTCCGCGATGCACGCCCTGCGAAGGAAAGGCATGACAGTGCACGACAGGCCTGTGCTTATCGAGAACGCCGTGCGTCGAGCAGGTGTCGTGCTACATCACGGTGGCATCGGCACGTCCGAGAAGGTGCTGGCCCTGGGTCGTCCTCAGATCTTGCTGCCTCGTCACCTGGAGCAAACGCTCAATGCGAAGGTGCTCCTGGATTTGGGCGTTGGGCGTGTGCTTCGGCATCGGCACAGCATCTCCAAGGCGATGCAGGTGATTCGGCATGCGTGCCATGACGAAGCCTTGTGGAACAGAGCATGGACCGCCGCCGGAGAGATCGAACGCGCCACGAGTGTGAATACGTTGCTCCAGGCATGCAGCTGTGTTACTGGGAGTTAAGAAGTTGCGGGATTCTCGGCGCCGCGATAGGGTGCAATTGGCTCCGCACAACATCTACGCACACATGCAGAAACCTGAGAACTGACGCTGAGTGGCTGATATGACCAAGCTCCGAGTTATGTACATCCTGTGGCACTACCCGCAGCTGTCAGAACAGTATATCGAAACCGAAATTGAAGCCTTGTCCGCCGAATTCGACATTCGAGTCATCGCACGAACGGCGCTTCAGGACTATCACGCTTCGTACAAGACGTTTCTTCCATTCAAGACAATCGTCGATGCTGAGAGCGTTCTTGAGGAGATCCGGGAGTTCCGCCCGGATGTACTCCACACGCACTGGCTAATCAATATCGCCGGTTTGTTCGAGCTGTCTCGGCGTGCAGCCGTACCTTTTACGGTCCGTGCCCACTCTTTTGACACAATCGACAGTCCCGATCCCAGGATGCAGCCGTGGCTGAGGCGGGCCAAGACGCAGCTCAGAGTGGCGAGCCGCGACGATCTTTGCCTTGGCATTGTCGCGTTTCCGTTCTCGAGGAGATTCCTCCAGGAACGAGGGGTCAGGTCCCAGAAGATTCACGATTGCTTTCCCGTGATAAATTATGCCCGCTTCTTCGACCCTTCGCCGAACGGGACCGCGGTCATGAATACTGGAGCGTGCATACCGAAGAAGAAGATGGCAGATTTCGTGAAACTCGGGCGCAGTATGCCCGATCAGACGTTCAATCTCTATCCGGTGAGCTACAACGTGGAAGCGATCAAGCGCTACAACAAGCGACTCGGCAATCCCATTAACATCAGGGATACAGTTGAGCCCTATCAGATGCCGGCAGTCTACAAACGCCACCGGTGGCTGGTGTACACGGCTGATCCGCTTCGCCGAAATGTCGGGTGGCCGGTTTCCGTTGCTGAGGCCCAGGCATCGGGGGTGGGCGTTCTGATGGCGAATATCCGGCCGGACGTCAGGGAATACGTGGGTGAGGGGGGATTTGTCTACGACTCTCTGTCGGAAGCACGGAAGATCCTCCGACAGCCCTTCCCGGATGAACTGCGTGAGAAAGGCTTTTCTCAGGCCAGGAAGTCGGATATACAGGAACATAAAGGCATACTGACAAGCATCTGGGCGCAGTCTTGAACGGAGCGCTCTACCGAGATGGCGCAACAATCGAAACGCTCGCGTCGTTCTGCCGGAAAGTGATCCCCGAACGCGCGCAGTCCTGAAGCTGAAGCGTCAGCTACGCTCGCGACGCCAGCAGGCGCTCGAATAAACCGACCGCAGCGGCGGCGGTGCGCTCCGGACGATAGGGCGCCGCCGCGCGACGGGCCCGTTCGGTCGCCGCCCGGTACGCATCGTCGTCGTCCCACAGGGTGGTAAGTGTCTCGAACCACTCGCGCACGGTTTCGTCGTCTGGAAACGCCCGGTGGCGTTGTGTGCATTCCTCGGGGACAGCCTTGACGAAGCCGCCGCCGTTCAGCGCTTCCATGAGGCCGCCCCGGCCGCTGCTGATGACCGGAATGCCGCAAAGCTGTGCTTCCGCGACGCTGCGTGCGAAGCCTTCGCGCCAGAACGACGGAGTCAGCAGCACCGCCGTTCGGGAGTAGACCGCCTTGACGTGCGCCTGGTTCGGGATCAGCCAGGTGTTGTGATAGGCCCCCAGATCGAGCTTCCACTTGCGCAGGATGTGCCGGGCCATCCTTCCCTCGGTCACCAGGAAGCGGATGTCCGGGCGCTCGCGCGACGCCAGCTGCGCGAGGCGCGCGAAGAGTGTCAGCCCCTTGTGGGGCAGCGGGTTGAAGAAGGTGACGAAGCCCAGGCGCCGGTGCTCGGGCATCGACGCCACGGACGGTTCGCCGGCGGCGATCAGCCGCTCCGGATTCAAGATCGGCCTCAGCACCTGGACGTCCAGTCCGAGGGTATCGGCGTAATAGGTGCTCAGAAACTGGGAGGGGGAAACGACGACGTCGTCGGCATGGAACACCGTCGGGTCATCGTACTCGGCATTGCCCAGGTAAAACACCAGCGGTATACCGAGTGAGCGGGCAAAACTCTGCCCGCTGCGCATTAGATTGCTCCCACCGTAGGTGACCACCAGGTCAGGCTTGGTCTGCTTCAGCCATCGACATAAGGAGTTCCGGAACTTAATCCCCTCTTGCGCCAGGAGGTTCCGTCCGCGGGTGCTCTTGCTCAGGAGGATTCGATGTTCCACCCCGCCGCGCTCCAGAACCAAAATCTTGCCATTGTTCTCCTCTTTCGTCGCTGCGGATCCCAGTACGGTTGCGACCGGCACGCTCTCGCGCGAGTCAAACAGGGACATCGTGAACGACTTGCAGCGGAAGCCGGACCGGGCCAAGGCCTCGAGTGCGCTGCGCACAGAGATGGCTGCGCCGCTGGAGTCGTCCAACAGGCACATGGTCGACATGAAAGCGATCGAGCCGGGCATAGCGTGTGAAGTCTCCTTGTCGCCGTCTGCGAAGGAACGATAGCGCCGCTCCCACGCGCAGAACGCGGCCAGGCCGCGTGACTCGCGTCGCCATCGTCTTCGGACGCCGAATGAGCTCCGCTGCCATATACGTTCGGGCACGACCCCCTCGGGGGGCGTTACGCATGGAAGCGGAAGGGGCAGTGCCCCTCTCAGATAATGTTCATCGCCAAACAAACACGCCAGAGGACTGCCCCAGCGCGAGTATTTCATAGCCCCTGGAAAGAAACCACCACGTCGTGGACGCTACAACGCCGCGAGCGGTCGAGGACATCGCGGGCCTCGCCGCTGGCCGCAGGTGTGAGATCGCATCGCGCGTGCGACAGCAGCGAGTCTCGCTTGCGAAGGTCTGCGCCCGGTATCCCCCTCTGAAGCAGCGTAAACCCGGCGTTCTATGGCATGCGGTTAGCCTGCTGCTCTAAAACGGCCACCTCCTGATCCGCTTCCTGGTTGTGCGGGCATCTGGGATACCCGACACGGTCCGGCTCAGTCGCAGCGAAGAGGTCTTCCTGCATCCGATGGTGTTCATCCACTAAGGCCTGGCGAGCCCTTGCCAAGGACTGCAACCCCGCAGTAGCCTAGCCGGGGCGCAAGGCGAGAAGGGGCCATCTGAGTTGTTGAGCTCGCTTGAACTAGACACGGCTAGTCCTGCGCTCGCGCGCCTGGCAGCTGACCGCTTCTCGTCTTGCTGCAACCGTCAAAACCACTGTGACGGAGTACTAGTGTCAAAAGTGCGGAATGTGGCCCTTGTCGGCGCTGGCTTTTGCGGCGCGGCGATCGCCCATCAGCTGGCCAAGGCCGGTCACGCGATAACGGTCTTCGAAGCACGCCGACATGTTGCGGGTACTTGCTATACAGAGCGGGACTCGGAGACGAGCGTCCTCGTGCAGGCTTACGGGCAGCGCATGCCGGCGTTCGTGGTCACCCCATTGGCTTGACGAGGCGATGTTCGGCGCTTCGACAGATTCCGAGGTGCCCGCCGCTGCGCGAGTGGTGGCGGTGGTCGTTACCCACAACCGGCGTGCGTTGCTCGAGCAGTGCCTCGCGGCACTACGCGCCCAGACCCATGCACCGGCCACGATCGTGGTCATCGATAACTGCTCCACGGATGGCACCGCGCAGCTGCTTGCAGGGGCGGCCGGCGACCCGGGCACGCCCGTGCGCAGCGTGCGGCCGACCGAGAACCTGGGCGGCGCGGGTGGTTTCGCGCTCGGGATCGAGACAGCGATGGCCCTTGGGCCCGCCTGGCTCTGGCTTATGGACGACGACTCGGTGCCGGATCGCGATGCCCTCGAACAGCTGCTGGAGGCGCACAGACGGCTCGACGACTGGTCAGGGCAGGCCCCGCGCGGCGGTCAAGGTGGCCGGGCGAAAGCCGGATTCCTCGCCTCGCGGGTCGTGTGGACGGACGGACGCGCCCATGTCATGAACACACCGGGGCGGATGTCCCGGCGCAGGCCACCCCCGGCCCCGCCCGGGATGGAGGCGGTCGACTACGCCTCCTTTGTCTCGCTCCTGGTGAGCGCCGCGGCGGTGCTTGAGTGCGGGCTGCCGCTCGCCGAGTTCTTCATCGGCTCGGATGACGTCGAGTACACCTGGCGCATCACCCGAGCGGAGTTCCGAGGCTACTACGTGCCGGCCAGCCGGGTAGCTCACCTCACGGCGGGCAACACAGGGATGGATCTGTGGAATCCGCCGGTCAGCGCCGGTGACCTCGAGAAGTGGGCCTGCAAAACGCGAAATCTGGTGGCCGTCAATCGCCGACGGCCCTGGGGCTGGCTGCGGGAAGGGGTGCGCGTGGCCGTCCTCCCAGCGGTGTGGCGCCTGCGCGGAATGGGCGCGGGCGAGCGCCGGCGGCTTGCCCAGGCGGCCCGGGAGGGGCTGACGTGGGCCTACGAGCCGCTCATTCGTTTCCCGCGCCAGTGACCATGCGCATCCTCCTGACAATCCACAATTTCCTGCCCGAGCCGACGCTGGGGGCCGAGAATGCCTGCCTGGCGCAGATGCGCGAGCTCCGGCGCGTTGGACATACGGTCGGCCTGTTCTACGCGGGCAATGAGGCGCCGGCCTCCGGCCAGCTGGACCAGCGGGGTCTTGAAGGGATCACGCTCTTTCGGGTGAGCTATCGCCCCACGAAGGCGCAGGTTCTGCTGTCCATTCGCAAGCCGCACGTGGAGCGGGCGTTCACGGAGGCGCTACGGGCGTTCAAGCCGGACGTCATCGTCTTTCACCACCTTGTCAGGCTCTCACTCTGGCTCCCCGTCCTTGCCCAGCGAGCGGGGATCCCCTCCGCCTATGTGCTCCACGACTTCTACCCGATCTGTCCCTCGTACTCGTTGTTCGCCTGGGACAGCGATGTCTGCCCTGGCGGCACGCCGCTGCGTTGCGCCCGCTGTCTGTTCGCTTCCCGCTACGCTCACCGCTGCCCGCCGGGTCTGGACTGGCTTGCAGCGACGGCCGTCCGGCTGCGGGAGCGTATCGTTCGGCGTGCCGTTCAGGCCGTAGACCTGTTCCTTTCCCCGTCCGCCGCTGTGCCGCGAGAGATGGCGGCAAGGGGGCTCACGCTGCCATCCGCCGCGGTCCTTGAGCTCGGTAGGGAGTCCGTCCCGGCCGCACCCCCCGCCAGTCACGAGGACAGCGTGCGCTTTGGATACATCGGGGGTGTCAACCGCAAGAAGGGGCTCGAAGTCCTGGCCAGCGCATTCGAGGGATCGCTCGGCCGACAGCTAACGATCCAGGGCTTCCGGAACGAGTCCGCCCGCCAGGCCTTTAGGGCGGCACACCCGGGGTTCGAAGGTCGCCTCGAGCTCTTCGACCCCTCGCCGGAAGGCTTCTACAGGGGCGTGGACGTCGTGGTCCTTCCTTCCCTTTGGCTCGAGAACCAGCCGATGGTGGTGCTCGAAGCCTTCGCCCATGGCAGGCCCGTCTTGGCGAGCCGGATCGGCGGTCTGCCTGAGATGTTCCAGGAGGGCGCCGGCGGGCGTTTCTTTGAGCCCGGTGACCCGCTCTCCTTGCGGCGGGTAGCCCGCGAGCTCGCCGCTGATCCGCAGTCCGTGCGCCGGCTGGCCGAGGCGATCCCAGGATGGCCGGACTGGCAGGCAGTTACGGCCCGCTTGGTGAACCACCTGGAATCGCTCGTCCGCGGACGACGAGATACCACATGAGCACGTCGGCGCCGCCGCTGCATGTCTCGGTAGTGAGTCATCGGCATGGTGCATTGGTCAAGAAATTGCTCGAAGGGCTCGCCAGTGCTGACGGCGCATCCCAGCTTGCCGTGACCCTGACCGTGAATGTCCCGGAGCCACTG
>JASJBY010000180.1 GCA_030066245.1 Gammaproteobacteria bacterium | reverse complement strand
ACGGGCAATCAGCTGGAGGCTGTTCGAGCCTGGCTCACCGAATTGCCAAGAAAGAGAGAGACCACTTACTTGCAGTTGGATGGCAAACTCAGAGAGAGAAACACCATTATACGCCTTGAGCGAGCTTATAACCGTAAAGCGGAGTTTCAAGGGTGGATAATCAAGGTGAAAGTGCGCGCTGACGAGTGGAAGTTCTTTCAGCAAGAGCGGTGGCAAGAAACCCTGGATCATAGGGCGGATCCGGAGCGACTTCCTGCGGAGGACAGCGGTATTGTCTTGAAGAAGGATCTTTTGCGTGATCGCGTTGTGTATTCTGTGTCTGCAAGAAGGAAAATTCCAGCGAAGCAGGAGAATGAGAAACTCATCGAATCTCTGGAGAGGTATGTAAAGAGGATCTCCGGAAAGGATCCTGAAAGGAGAAAGCGGGGTGACCTTGCGAGATTCCTCACAAGATCACAGCTGGACTTATTGAGAACGGCAGGTGTTGCCAAGGGCTTGCTGAAGGAGCTCTGGATCTACCACTTTATCACGTCGAAGAGCTGGAAAGTTTCGGTAGAAGTGGAGAAAAAGAAGATTGGGGTAGGGGTCGAGGAATGGACGTTTCCTCCGACAGAAGGGGAATTGGACACGCCTTTTGGCGAGGATGCCCAGCCGAGAACCCTCATCGAGGTGGCAATCAATGTTGATGAGGAGTCAGAGAAGAGAGGGGTCAAGGCAATCAAGCAGCTTGTGAGACGAATGGGTGTCGAGGTGGACGAGGCGGGGGATTACAAGACAGCTCTGTTTATGGAATCCGTTCCCGTGAAAGAAGGATAGTTCTGCCTTCGGCGGTTTCATTGCATGCTCCTGGGCAAGTGCCCGCTGCCTTTTTTCTGATTGCAGATTGGACAAAGCCCCCGCCGCTATCCTGCCATCCAAGCTTTGAATCTTCCGCCGGCGTCTGGTACGCCCGTAACAGAAGGCATTTTTCTCTCCCCAAAAAAATAAGCGAAGTCTGTCCCCAGCGCATCCGTGATCGGTTAAGCATTCGCGGTTGGGGCCGTACCGGCGCGAGCCGCCCGGACAGGCCGTGAATACCTCCCTGTCGGCTCGACGGCTGTTATCCCTGCGGCCGACCGTCCCCGGCCACTCATGCCGGTACGGCCCTCACCGAACACTAATGGGCTCCAGCGGGGTCTCCGCCCCTCCCAACTCTTCCAGACCAAGTTAACCCCACGAATCGCCCCCGGCGCTGTCGGCTTGTCCGGAAGCCGGCCTGCCGCCTACCCGGCGGTCACTCATCACGCAGCTTCATGATGAACGCAAGTCGGTAGTAGGGCGGTAGCACCTCAACGGTATGTCTGTGTGTCCGCACCTTGTTCACAGCCGTGGAGCTGCCTACCGGGTCCAACGCCGCAAATCCACCGCCTCTGGTGATCTTCACATCATGTTGCTCGTTCTCAGTCGTCGTGTAAGCGTTCTGGCCACCCGCCTCGGCTTCATCATCAGCTGTGCTGGCCCCTAAGATGAAGCGCCCCCGCAGGTCAGGGGTTCCCCGGGTCCCATCACAGAGATGCCAGCCAGCAGGTATCGATTCCACGCTTCCCGACCATCCAACGACGACGCCGGCTGGAATAGGCTCCACAACGGGCGCGACCAGGTTATCTCCCGGGGAGAAAGTGGCCCACGCTAGGAGGGCGGCTGCTAGGGCGCCCGCGAGTGCAGCCGGGAGAACCCGTTTAGTAGTCATAATCGTCTCCTCGGTGTGCGCTTCCAGCCTGCATTTTTCATCAAAAGAAATGCGAAGGGCAAGGCCCGAGGGGGCAGCCATGCTCCGCATTGGTGTTCGTTTAGGGCCGTACCGGCACGAGCGGCCGGGACCGTAGGCCGCAGGGATAGCGGCCGTCGAGCCTACAGGGAAGTATTCACGGCGTGTCCCGGCGGCTCGTGCCGGTACGGCCCCCACTGCGAATGCTTCACCGATCACGGATGTCATGCGCCGTCGGCTATACTGGAACGCGAAGGGCGAGTTCCCCGTCGCCAGGTTCAGTTTGGATTGCATCGGAAGAGTTGCAGTTTGTCTGCGCTAGGTAGCTGAACCAAAATACGCTACGGCCTACCCAGCCGGGTCTCACAACAGCTGTATCGCCGTTTGTGATCGATATTTCCGAGGAACTATCTCGATTCTCCGAACGACTACGCAGTGACGCGCTGAACCTCGGCCGCCAATCCGACTCACCTTAAGGGCGCATCAACTAGATCCGGTCGGGGCCTGGCGCAGGGGCGTCCGTGAGGGGGAGCGAGGGTCCAGGTCGCGTCCTGGTGGACAAGAGGGGCAGGAGAGCAAGATGAAGCTGGTAATCTTCGGGGCAACGGGCGGCACCGGACGGGAGCTGCTGCAGCAGGCGCTCGCTGGAGGCCACGAGGTAACCGCCTGCGTCCGCAGTCCGGACAAGCTCGGCGAGGTTGAGCAGGCGGGCCTAAGGGTGCTCCGTGGGGATGTGCTGGTGCCGGCGGATGTGGAGAACGCGGTCGCAGGGCAGGACGCGGTCTTCTCCGCGATTGGCGCGGGCGCCGGGCGGACGAGCCTGCGCGCCGACGGGACCCGAAACGTCGTCGAAGCAATGGAAAAAGGGGGAGTGCGACGCCTTGTGTGCTTATCGTCGCTTGGCGTGGGCGACAGCAGCAGCAACCTGTCCGCCTTTACCAAATATGTTGTGATTGCCGTTTTCCTGCGACATGCTTTCGCAGACCATGAACGTCAGGAGGCTATCGTCAGGCAGAGCGCTTTAGATTGGATTATCGTGCGCCCCCCTCACCTGACCAATGGTCCGAGAACGGGCACCTACCGGCACGGATTCAGAGCAACGGACACGGGGATCGAGGGTAAAGTATCACGTGCCGACGTGGCGGATTTCATGTTGCGGCAGCTGACCGACGATACCTATTTGCGTCAGACCCCCGGGGTTTCTTATTAGACCGCTTGCTCGTCTAGGCGGTCCTCTGAATCGAGCACAGGTGGCTAGCCTTTGGCAGCTTGAATCGCCAGGCGTTCATCGCTTCACCGCTTGTTGACAAGGACGTATTTGAGATGCTCACGCTCGGCCTCTCCCGGAGCCGAAGCGTCCTGCTCGGTAGGTTGCCGAACCGCGTAGCCGGGCAGTGGTATTCGTCAGGGCCGGTGTCGCCCCCACTTCGAATGCATAACCGGATCACGGATGAGCCGCTGGGTTGCGGGGATAAAAAACTCCACCTGTCCCATGACCTCTTCGAACGGAAACTTGCCTTCACTCGCGGGCCCTGGGGTTGCCCAGCCGTCCTCATTTGCCTTTCGAGGCACCATGGGTGAGGTGCCATTCGCTCAGGCGCTTGCTGGCGGGATCATACTTCAGGATGCGGTGATTGTTGGTATCCGCAATCAGCACCGATTCACCCAGCAGCGCGAGGCCGCCGGGTTCGTTCATCTGCGGTAGTGTTCTTCCTGGTTCCCCGGTTCCTGCGACGGTACTGACGACGCCGCGGTCGAGATCCATGCGTTTCAGCTTGTGGTTGTAGGTGTCCGCAAGCATTACCGTCCGGGGGCCGGTCACGGTGATGCCGAGCGTATGCTGCAGCATGGCTTCTCGGAAGGGACCGTCACGATCGCCGAAGTCGAACAGACCGGTGCCGACCAGCGTGCTGACCTGTTCAGCTTTCAAATCTATCCGCCGCACTGCCGACGCTTCCGCGTCGGCCACGTAGAGCATCCCGCCGACCAGACTGAGGCCGCTGGGCTGGCTGAACGACGCCTGGGAGAGGCGGCCGTCGGCGATGCCTTCCGCGCCGGATCCCGCGTATGCTCCGATACGCCCTGTCCCCACATCCATGCGCCAGATCTGATGGCTGCCGGCCATGGCAACGTACAGCCAATGAGCGTCCCTGGCCAGCGCCCACGGCGAGCGCAGACTGACTTCCAAGGCCTGATGCTCTCCGCCTGTCACGAAGCCGATCCGGCCTGTACCTGCTATGGTCCGCACCTTGTCCGTCTTTAAATCGATAAAGCGAATCGCATGGTTGCCGGTGTCGGCCACATAGACCCCCTGGTCGGCAAACAGCAGCCCCTGGGGATCGGAGAAGCGCGCTGCGTCTGGCGAGCCATCGGCGAAGCCCGGGGCCGGACCTCCGAAGGTCTTCAGGATTCGGCCTTGGTGGTCTGTGATCACAACGCGATGGTGCAGCGTATCGCTGATGCCCACCAAGTCATCGGAAACAGCTAGTTTGCCGGGGGCTGCCAGGAGGGATTTCTCATACCGTTTCTGCTCCAACGCGAGGGGCAGGGGGGAGCGATTCAGGCTATCGTGAAACTTCTTCAGCAAGTCCTCGACAGCTTTGTCCAGCAGGTCGTAGTGACCTTCTCCCGACACCTTGCCGAGAACGCCGCCTGCAGGATCAATCACCACCAGGGTCGGCCATGCGCGAGCGCCGTAGTTGCGCATCAGCCACCATTCCGTGTCATTGACTATGGGGTGTCGGCGGTCGTATCGCACGACGATATTGCGCAAGGTCTCCAGGTTTTTCTCGTTGTCGAATTTGGGCGAGTGGACGCCGATGACGGCTATCCGGTCGCCATACTTCAGCTCCAGCTTCTCCAGGTCCGCCATGATGTGTATGCAGTTGACGCAACCGTAGGTCCAGAAATCCAGGATCACCACTTTGCCCCGCAGATCTTTCAGCGTCAGCGGTCTTTCCACGTTGAGCCACTGCAGATGCGATGGGAATTCGATCGCGGGTGGGTTATCCGGATCACCGGCACAGCTCGCGCTGCCGGCCAGGGACCCAAGCATCACGAGAGTGAGCGCCCGCAGGCGGTTTTTCTGCACCCGGGTCATTGGTCTACCTGTGGAGCTGGGTTCGCAGCAAACACTAAGGCAAGATAATAGCAAGCATAGCCCGGCGGCCTGCGCTCGTCCTCGTGCGGCAAGCCTGTACTACCACACAATGACGTTTCCTTCGCCCGAGCCCGGCAGAGAACATCTCCATGTAATTGCTTGCAGTCCGCGGGATTCGCCAGGCTCTCACCGGGAAGATTCCTGGAGAGGCGTGTGGATCAGGGGAGCACCTGGTAGAGCATGCCCCGGTGCGGGGCTCTCAGGCATATGGGGCAGCGCTGGCTTGCCTCCCCGGCGCGATAGGGAACATGGTAGGCGGCGCCGCAGGCGGCGCAGTGCGCCTGCCGCAGGGGGACAGCCTTTTCAGCGGGCATCTCCATGGAGCCTACTGATACCGCGCCGTGCTCGCAGACATCCGCGCAGATGCCGCAGCCGGTGCAGGCATCTGCCTCGAGGCGGTATTGTGCCTCACCTTCCCGGGTGACCAGCGTGATGGCCTCGTGGTGACACAAACGGGCACAGGCGTCGCAGCCAGTGCAGCATTCGGGCTTGATGCGGGGAACGTGGCAGGCGATATGCCCGGCGGCGTTGTGGCCCACCAGCTTCCCAGGCGGCACCGGCTGGTTGGCCTCCGCTTCTGCCAGTCCGCTCATCTTCATGCCTTCCTCCACGGCGACCTTAACCGAGCGGCGCAGAAAGGAGCGGCGGCCCATGCTCGGCCCGGGGGTTCCGGGTAAGCCGCTCGCGGCTGTTTTGGTCCATTGACGGGGGGATTCCTCCTCGTAGGTCAAGGGAGCCAGGCCGCGGCTGGTCAGCAGCACATTCGTCTGCGTCGCGACCGCTTCCAGGCGCCGGCCCCGACCCCGAGCACAATCATCACAGTTGCCTCGACAGGCGATAAACCGTCGGACCCCATCCCGATAAAGCAACAACAGGTCGCGTATGCCGAAAGCATGCAAGCAGGGGATGATGCCGCGCCCGTCGGACACGGCCGCGCGCTCACATCCGGCCAGCGCGACGGCGCTGTCCCCCCAATCCCGACGCAACGGCTCGTGGCGATGAAGCAAGGCACTTTCGGGGCAGACCGCGGCGCACAGGCCGCAGCCGTCGCACGCCTCGGTGTCGAGGGCCAGAGCGTCGTCGCCGAGAAACCAGGCTTCGCGGGGGCACGCGCTGATGCAGGCGCGACAGCCGGCTACCTCCACGCGCGCGTGAACACAGCGTTCCGCGATGATGACAGGGAGCGGGCCCGATTCTGTGTCCGGCCCACCGGCGGCTCTGTGCTGGCGGCTCATATGCGTATTGCGGGAGTGCTAGCCGGGCTGGATGTGACCGCGCGTAGCCGGCCCGGGGCTGAGCAACAGGCACGGCGACGGCGCTTCGAGCCTGGCGGCCGTGGCGGCATTACCAGGTTGGCCCTGCCCCGGGGACGTAGGCGGGCGGCGGCACCTCGGCTGTCACGCGTGGTCTCATGCGTTCTTCAATCTCCTCCGCGCTGGGTCGCGATTCGCCCAGAATCTCGGCCAGCAGATCACGGAGCTCGTCGGCGTAGGCCATGGACAGCATGGCCAGACCGGCGTAGAACGGGGTTGCGCAGCGGGAGGCGACCCGCGCGGCGAAGGCCGGCAGCCAGCGAAGCAGGTGCTCATCCATGAAACGGGCCGCCTCGACCAGGTGCTCATGGCCAGCCCTAACAAACAGGAGAGAAAGAAACTGCAGCTGGTGTACCAGATGATCGTCGGAGCGTTTTCGCCAGTCCCGGACATTCAGGCCGTGCCGGCGATAATATTCGCGCACCTGAAACATCGGCTCCTGCATGGCCAGTCCTTCCTCGTCGATCCACACCGACTCACAGGGCGATGCGCCGAGGGCGTGTGTGAGGTAGATGTCGGCATAGTCTGCCGCCAGCTCGTCCAGAGCTGCTTTGTCGACTGTCTCCGGAAGCGCCTGGAGACTCTCTCCGACGAGGGATACAGCCTCCTGACCCTGGTCTGAGCGTAGCTGCAGCCGCAGCCCGTTGGGAAATCCCGTGCACCGGAGATCCTCAACCAGAGCCGTATCCAGCTCACCGTGGTGAAGCACCGCCAGGGCCATCAGATCATGGGCTACCGCGGAGCACAGCCCAGGCCAGCGGTCTTCGTCGTGACCCGGCCGCGGATTCTTGTCCTCGGTAAACATCAGCCTGTCCGCCCTTTGCTGTGTGGAACAAACACGATGGATGGGTCGGTCAAGGCCGGATCGGCAAAATTCTTGACCGCGCGAACCGGTTTGTCGTTGGGGCCGATTGCCTTGGTCGCATAAGTGCCGTTGCTCAGCTGTTCGATGGGCCCGATGTCGAGCACGCGCATCATACAGGCCATGACGCAGTACGGTTTGCGACCTGCCTCCACCTCGTCCACGCACAGGTTGCATTTCACGACGATCTGCTCAGCCGGATCGAACTGGGGAGCACC
>JASJBY010000179.1 GCA_030066245.1 Gammaproteobacteria bacterium | reverse complement strand
CTTCATATTCGGTCTTTGGATCGGCACCGGCAAACCGGGCGGCCATCTGTTGCGGCGCACGGGAGACGGGTCAGCACAACCTGACACCGAGAGCGTGCCTGCCGTAAGCCGCGCGTCCGGGCGCGTGCGCAGTTTCTGGAGCCGCCGGGCGTGGCCCCTGGCGCAGCGTTTCAACCGCGTGGTCCGCCGTCTGGGAAGCGTGGTGTTCGCTGCCGGCGTTGGCCTGCTGCCGAAGCGAGCCAGGAGTTGGTGGTGCGTGCGCTGTGTCGGCACCGAGCGGGACCCCGTCAGCCTGTGTCGGACCTTGCGCCGTTTCGCCTGCGATGAATTGCGTATGAACCCGAACGCCCCTCTGCCGGCCATCGCTGACCGCATCGCCGAGGAACGGCCGCGCGCGGATACCGCCCCCCTGCGGAACCTCTTCAATGAGCTTGAGGCTGCGGCATACGGTGGCCAGCGCATTGACCTGGTGAAATGGAAGCGAACCTTCGGGCGTCGATTTCGGCGGGTTCTCTCCAGCAAGACCAGGGACGAATCGGAGGATGGGAATGCGGGACTACCCAAGCTGAATCCTTGAGCCATGCGCAAGCTCTACATCAAAACTTTCGGCTGCCAGATGAACGATTACGATTCCGCCAGGACGGCACAGCTGCTTGGGGAGTCCTGCGGTCTGGCGTTGACGGAACGAGCCGAGGATGCGGACGTGCTGCTGCTCAACACCTGCTCGGTGAGGGAGAAAGCACAGGAGAAAGTCTTCTCGCAGCTGGGGCGCTGGCGAGAGTGGAAGGCGCGCAGGCCGGACCTCGTGATCGGAGTAGGCGGCTGCGTCGCCAGTCAGGAAGGAGAGGCTATCCGGACACGGGCGCCTTACGTGGACATCGTGTACGGCCCCCAGACTCTTCACCGCTTGCCGCGCATGCTGGAACAGGTGGACGCCCTCCACCTGGCAGCGGTGGATGTATCTTTCCCGGAGATCGAGAAGTTCGATAGCCTGCCCGCGCCGCGGGTTGATGGGCCGACCGCCTATGTCTCCATCATGGAGGGCTGCAGCAGGTACTGCACTTTCTGTGTCGTCCCGTACACCCGGGGTGAGGAGGTCAGCCGTCCCCTGGATGACGTCATCACGGAGGTCGCTGTTCTCGCCGGGCAGGGCGTTCGGGAGATCACCTTTCTGGGCCAGAACGTGAATGCGTATCGGGGCTCCACCCACGACGGCGACAACGCGGACCTGGCGCTGCTGGTGGAATACGCTGCCGCAGTCGGGGGCATCGACCGCATTCGATACACGACCTCCCATCCCGTGGAGTTGTCGGCTGCCCTGATTCAGGCCTACTCGGCGGTTCTGGAGCTGGTTGGTCACCTGCATCTACCGGTGCAGAGTGGCTCGAACCGGATTCTGCGAGCCATGAAGCGGGGCCATACAGCCGAGGAGTACCTTGACAAAATCCGACGCCTGCGGGCGGTGCGGCCCGGGATCAGCATCTCGTCGGACTTCATCGTCGGTTTTCCAGGCGAGACGGAGGCCGACTTCAGCGCCACCATGCGCCTGATAGATGAGGTGGAGTTCGATCATTCCTTCAGCTTTATATATAGTCCGCGGCCTGGTACCCCCGCCTCGGACCTGAGCGACGACGTCCCGTTGGACGTGAAGAAGCAGCGGCTAGGTCGGCTGCAGGAACGCCTGGCCGAACTGGCTCGCAATGTGAGCGCTTCCATGGTGGGAAGCGTTCAGCAGGTACTTGTCGAGGGCCCCTCCAAAAAGGATCCTCTGCAGGTTTCAGGGCGGACCGAGAACAACCGCGTGGTCAATTTCTCCGCGCCGCGGGATTGGGTGGGACAGTTCGTCGACGTAGAGATTACGGAAGCTCTGCCTAACTCGCTGCGCGGCCGAGTCACCCGCCCCGTGGCCCCCAAGGCGTCCGCCTGAGAGTGCCGCCGTCGACTGCCAGTTGACTGCTGTCGTGAGCGCATCCTCATCATCCGTTTCCGACCATCCCCACAGCATAGAGCTGGTCCTTGAGCCGGCGGACAACGATCGGCTGGCCAATCTCTGCGGCCAGTTCGACGAGCACCTGCGTCTGGTGGAGCGACGGCTCGGGGTGGAGGTCAGCACCCGAGGAAACAGGTTTCGTATCCATGGCGACGCCGCCACCGTAAAGGTCGCCGGCCAGGTCATCAAACAGCTCTACGAGGCGGCTGCGCGGGAGTCGCTGACACCGGCGCGAGTGCATCTGTTCTTGCAGGAATCGGGCCTGGAGGCAGCAGTGGCTGCAGCTCCTGCCGAAGAGATGGCGGTGCAGACCCGACGCGGCGGCGTGCGGGGGCGCGGGCCCAACCAGAATCGCTATCTGCAAAGTATCCAGACGCATGACATCAACTTCGGCATCGGGCCGGCGGGTACCGGGAAAACCTATCTGGGCGTTGCCTGTGCCGTCGAGGCGCTGGAAACTGACCGGGTGCGTCGTTTGGTGCTGGTGCGTCCGGCCGTGGAGGCCGGCGAGCGCCTGGGATTTCTACCTGGCGACATGGTCCAGAAAGTCGACCCGTATCTGAGACCACTGTACGATGCGCTTTACGAGATGCTTGGCTTCGAACGGGTCGGGAAGCTGATCGAACGAAACGTCATCGAGGTCGCGCCGCTGGCTTTTATGCGCGGGCGGACCCTCAACGAGTCTTTTATCATACTGGATGAGGCGCAGAACACTTCTGTTGAGCAAATGAAGATGTTTCTGACCCGCATCGGTTTCGGATCAACCGCTGTCATTACCGGCGATGTCACGCAAACCGACCTGCCGCGGGGCCAGCGTTCGGGACTACGCCACGTGGTCGAGGTATTGGAGGACGTGGACGGCATCAGCTTCACCTTCTTCACCTCCAAGGATGTGGTTCGTCATCCGTTGGTCGCGCGTATTCTGAACGCCTACGAGGCTTTCGAAAAGGGAGACTCAGGTGAATCCTGATGAGCGTGGAGGTGGAGATACAATACGCTGCGGCCGGTGACGATGTACCCGGTCGGGTAGAGATCACAGGCTGGGTCGAGGCCGCCCTGGCCGGTCGGCGGAACAACGCCGAACTGACCGTGCGGATCGTGGACGAGGCGGAGATCACCGCGCTCAATCGACAGTTCCGCCGCCGCGATTGCGCAACTAACGTGCTGTCTTTTGCGGTGGGCGAAATGCCCGGGGTACGGCACCCGCTGCTTGGTGATGTCGTCGTCTGTGCTCCGGTGGTGAAGCGAGAAGCCCGCGAGCAGCAGAAGGCCGAGCGTGCTCACTGGGCACACATGGTGGTGCACGGCACGTTGCATCTGCTTGGCTACGAGCACCGGGCACCAATCGAGGCCCAGGCCATGGAGCGCATCGAGAGAGCTATCCTTGGCGGGCTCGGGTACGAGGATCCTTACGCAGAGTAGTACACGATATGAATGACCAACGAACCGGTAGTCCCACCAATGCGTCCTGGCTGGAGCGGCTTGGCCAGACCCTGCTCGGGGAGCCCAAGGACCGGCAAGCATTGATTGACATGTTGCGCGATGCCGGGCAACGGGGTCTGCTGGGGCCCGACGTACTGGCCATGATCGAGGGCGCGTTGCAGGTTGCAGACCTCCGCGTGCGCGACGTCATGGTGGCCCGCGCCCAGGTCGTCATGCTGGATGTGGATGCTCCCATGAAGGAAATTGTCGACATGGTGAGCGAGTCGGGGCACTCACGCTTTCCCGTCTATCGAGTGAGTCGGGACGAGATCGAGGGTATCTTGCTTGCCAAGGACATCATTCCCCATCTGGCGAAAGGCGAGACCCAGGCGCTGCCCATCCAGAGCATGTTGCGCCCCGCGGTCTTCATTCCCGAGACCAAGCGCCTGAACGTTCTGCTGCGAGATTTCAGGAGCAGCCGCCACCATATGGCGGTCGTCGTGGACGAGTACGGCGGTGTTTCCGGACTGGTGACCATCGAGGACGTGCTGGAACAGATCGTCGGGGAGATTGATGACGAACACGACGCCGACGATGACGATTCCTACGTCAAGCAGCAGGGCGACAACGAGTTCGCCGTTAAGGCCGTCATGCCGATAGAGGATTTCAACGAGACATTCGGCACCGCTTACCACGACGAAGAGTTCGACACCGTGGGCGGCCTGCTGCTCAAAGGGCTCGGTCACCTGCCCCGCGTGGGGGAGTCCATGACCCTGGACGGTATCCGTTTCGAGGTTCTGAGCGCCGACGGACGCCGCATCGATCTCGTCAGAGTCGACGTTTCTCAGCGCAACCCAGACGCGCAGGACAAGCCGTGAGCACGTCACCAGCGGCGTTTTAGAAGCGGGTTGACCATGCCCTTGAGCAGGGCCATGGGCACGCGCGCGCCCACCACGCTGGCCGGTTTCGCCGAGGGACGGGCCGGCGATCTCCTCGCCCTGGCAGGCGGTGCGCTGACCCCGCTGGCGTTTGCCCCTTTCGAGTTTTTTCCTGTTGCCCCCTTGGCACTGGCCTTGGTATTCCTGGTGTGGCTCCGGGCCTCGGCACGCCGGGCGGCCTGGCGGGGCTGGCTGTTCGGGCTCGGATTGTTCGGGTTCGGCGTGTCCTGGGTGCACGAGAGCTTTCAGTTCAGCCAGGTTGCCATGCCCGTGGCGATCGTTCTCACCACCCTGCTCGTCGTCTACCTGTCCGTTTTCCCGGCGCTCACCGGCTATCTGCTGGCGCGTTTCGTGTCGCCGGCGCCCAGCCTGCGATTGTTGGGTTTTTTTCCTGCCGCCTGGGTGCTGGGGGAGTGGCTGCGGGGCTGGCTGCTCAGCGGATTTCCCTGGCTCAACCTGGGGTACAGCCCGGTGGACTGGCCGCTGGCCGGCTACGGACCGTGGCTCGGGGTGTACGGGATCAGCTGGGCTGTGGCAGTGACTGCCGGGGCGTTGGTCGGCTTGACGACCCAGGGGCGCCGCGTGTTTTACGTCCTCGCACTGCTTGGCTTATGGAGCGGCGGCTGGCTGGCAGGACAGGTGGACTGGACCGAGCCGACGGGCAGCGAGCGGGAAGCGGTGCTGGTGCAGGGCAATGTCCCCCAACACCTGAAATGGCGGCCCGAGCAACGCCAGCTGACGCTGGACCAGTATCTGGCCCTGACGCGTCAGCACTGGGGGGCGGACTTGGTGATCTGGCCGGAGACCGCCGTCCCGGCCTACTACCACGTCGCCGAGCCATTCCTGGAGGAGCTTAAAGCCGAGGCCCTCCGGCACGGCACGGAGCTGCTGGTTGGCATCCCGCTCAAGGACCTGTCGAGCGGCCGCTACTACAACAGCGTGGTGGCCCTGGGTGAACACAGCGGCGTGTATCGGAAGCGCCATTTGGTGCCTTTCGGCGAGTTCCTGCCGCTGGTGGACATACTGGGTCCTCTGGTGGATTTCATGAGGATATCCATGTCGAACTTCAGCTCCGGTCCCCGCGAGCAGCCAACGCTGGTCGCGGCGGGACAGCGGATCGGGGTTTCGATCTGCTACGAGGATGCTTTCGGCGAGGAGGTCATCGAAGCACTTCCAGCCGCGACGCTGTTGGTGAATGTGAGTAACGATGCCTGGTTCGGCGATTCCATCGCGCCCGCCCAGCACTTGCAGATGGCGCGTATGCGAGCTGTCGAGACGGGTCGCTATCTGCTCCGTGCCACCAATACCGGCATCTCGGCGATCGTTGGCCCGCGCGGGGATGTGTTGGCACAATCCCCCCAGTTCGAGACCCATGCCTTGCGGGGAACGGTGCAGGGGATGAGCGGCATGACGCCTTACGCCCGGCTCGGCAACTGGGGCATCGTGGTTCTCCTGGTCGGTGTCCTCGGCATACTGGTGATCCTCAGTCGGCGACGCGGCTGAAACGGGTGCCGTGACAGCTTGGGCAGGGGGGGATGTGTCCGGGCGTGTGGAAGCGCATTTGTTTGCCACAACCCGTGCAGCGCAACGAGCCCATGGCAGTCATCTCACCGGTGTGCAGATACTCGGATTCCCTGGCCTGCTCCGCGAGTCGTTGCAACTCCTCGCGTGTGTGGTCCACCATGAGGGCGAACACGCTTGCCAGACGATCCTCGATTACGTCTAGGTCGAATGAAAGCCAGTCGCGTAGCTCCTTACCGGTGCGGGCCATGAACTCGGCGGCATCGGTCAGGTCCCGGCGCAGGTAGTCGCCGAGCCGCTCCGCTTCCTCGCGGGTCAGCTCGCCAAGCTCCACCGCCTTCTCCTTGGCGTCCGCGATCTGTTCCTGAAGCTGGGGGAGTGTGTCTTTCTCGGCCGTTTCGATGGCCGCCTTGACGCGCTCGAGCATGCGTTGATAGGCGTTGCCAAGCCGCCTGTCATTTTCCGAACCTGGGGCATGTTGTGGTGTCATCTGGTGGCGTCCCTCCGCGGCCGGGATTATCCACGCTCTTCGCCATCTGAGTGTCGCCCATCGCCAGGTTCGGAGCAAGCGTCGGCCGTAACCCCGGGCGAAGACGAGGGTCCATCCATAGGGTAGGAGGAAATGTGCTGGTGAAAACAAGAGTCATCCCTGTCGTGCTCCTGGCCACGCTTACCGGCTGCGCGGGCCCCGGCGTCAAACGCGCGCAACTGGACGGGGAGCAGGAGCAGTGCCTGGCCTTCTACCGCGAGGCTGACGCAATTGTGGCGGAAGCCGGCGTCGGGGATGCGGAGGCGTCCCGGGTACGGGGCTTTCCGTACTTGCGCACGGACCGCTTCGGGGCATCCCTGGGTGAGGATGACATGGATACTGCGCAGTTCGATGCCTGGGTCGACCGCATGGTGAGCCTGGACCGGGATGCGCGCGCGGTCGAGTATCAAAACCTCGTGGACGAGTATCGCCAGCAACTCGCGAGCGACGCCACAAGCTTCAGCCAGCGGACGGCGGCATGTGCAGCGGCTCTACGCCGTCACGACGGTTCGGAGCCGCCAGTCTACGGCTCACTCTCGCGCCGTGCCCAGGTGCCGCCTAGCTATAGCAACGTGCAGCGTGCGTTCGGCCTATACCCGATCACCTCCGCTTTCATGAGCGGCGGCGTGAGTCGCCTGCACTGGAAACTGCGCCAGGATTTCGAACAACCCCTGGAATCGCTCCCCGTGAAAGGCGAACTGGTGCGCTACGGTCCGGGCGACACAGGCGGAGACCTCGAGAGGGCAGAGGTGGCGGCGCTACTGGAACGTTCGGCGACCAATGCCTTGCGGATCCCTGAGCCAGCCGGCCGTGACGGGCGCCGGCTGCTGGAAAGCTTCGCGCCCATCTGGGAGGTTGATGTTGCGAGCCGGGACGACCGTATCGGATCGCCGGAGTGGCTCGA
>JASJBY010000178.1 GCA_030066245.1 Gammaproteobacteria bacterium | reverse complement strand
CGAGGATGCGCCCATGGAGCAGCAGGAACTGATCACCAATTTCTTCAAGTTCGGTACGGCCGTTCTGGTGGGATTCCTGATTGGCACGGAAAGGTCGATGGAGGAATCGACCAATCCTCACGCCACCATCCGACAGTTCGTCATCGTCGCCCTCGTTGGTGCCATCAGCGCCTACGCCGCGATCCAGTACGACAATTCATGGCTGGTGTTCGCCGGGCTTCTTGGCATCCTGACCCTTCTCGTCTCCGGCTATTGGGCCGAACACCAGCGACACCCGAAGGCCGATCTCGACCTGAGCACTGAAGGGGCCGCTCTGGTCACGTTTTTCCTGGGAGTAATGATCGTCAAAGATCAGGCCGTGCTGGCCATCGCACTGGCCATCGTACTCCTGGTAATCCTGTCAGAGCGGAAGCTGATAAAGACATTTGGCAAACAAATACAGAAATTTGAGCTCCAGGCTACGCTCAAGTTTCTGATTATCACATTCATCGTTCTCCCCATCCTGCCCCGGGCATCCCTGGACGAATCCGCGACGGCGCCCATCGGTACCGTTACCCAGTCAGATGCTGCCGCGCAGGTCATTGAGTTCGAAATCGCGCAAGGGGTAGCGTTCGAGCCAGGAGAGAAGCTGAGCATCTACACCAAGGAAGAGGGCAGCATCGGTACTTTCGAAGTCACCGGGGTAGAGAACCGTGTCGTTACGATTTCGTTCAAGGGAGATCGCACGGCTTTCGAGACTATCACACCGGGAACCGGCTTGCTGCAGTCCTATCTCCCCGAACTCATCAACATCATGTTGTCTGCGCTCAAGCCTTTCAATATCTGGATGATCGTCGTTCTCGTGTCCTTCATCGGCTTCGTCGGCTACGTGCTAATCAAGGTGGTGGGTGCCGGCGCCGGTATCGGGTTGACCGGCCTGATCGGCGGACTGGCATCCAGCACCGTCACGACGTTGAGCTTTTCAGGGCGAAGCAAGGAACTGCCGTCGCTCAACCAGCTTTTTGCAGTCGCCATCATTCTGGCCTCATCGGTCATGTTCCCGCGGGTGGTGCTCCAAATCGGCGTGTTCAATCCGGCCCTGATGCGAAACATTGCCTTGCCCATGCTGATCACCGGCGGGACGGGGCTGGCGTTGGCAGCCTACCTCTACTGGAGCGCGAAAAAGAGTGCTTCAAAAAGTACCGCACCCTCGGAAGAAATCAGCTTCGGCAACCCTTTCTCCTTGAAATCTGCGTTGACCTTCGGGCTGGTCTTTGCCACCATTCTGGTGGCCACCCGTGTCGCCACCGCCTACCTGGGTGATGCCTGGTTGCCGGCAGTCGCCCTGGTCAGCGGCCTGACAGACGCCGATGCGATTGCGTTCTCGGTGAGCGACCTGCAGCGTTCAGGTTTGATCAGCATGGACTGGGCGAGCTTCAACCTTGTGCTCGGCTCGCTTTCCAACACCTACATGAAGCTGTTTCTCGTCTTCTCGCTTGGCGACCGCGGCCTCTTCAAGCACTGCCTCGTCTCGTTTCTTATCATGGGAGCGGCCGGAATCGCGACCATGCTCCTTTACTACGATATCTGGGGCACAGGCACCTGAGGCTCCCGCACAAGCCATACCGCACCGGGCTACGTTCACCAGAGGAGACGCCGGCGTAGTTCGAGGACCAATACGTAGATAATCAACACATTGTCATCACTTTGAAGACGTCTCCGAAGTTCAGAAGGACACCGGCTCACCACGCATTCCCATAACTTTTGCAGGGGTACTGCGTGGTTCCTGGACGGACCGTGCGGGGCGTACGCCGACAAAGGAATGTGCGCGGAACACTTGACCCGAAGCGTGCCTCGGACCAACTTTAACAGATGGGCGCCGTTGGATTGCTCGCTGCTCGAGAGCCCCGATCAAGCCGCGGGCCTTAGGTATCTGGGTGATGAAGCGCAACTGGACTTAAACCCCGTTGCCGCAGACACCTGAGCACAAGAAGAATCGGGTACAACAACAAGAATTTCTAGAGTGGAGAAGTCGGCATGGCGCGCATCTTCAGTCTCCTGCTGGTGCTTATCATCACCTGGCTGTTGCTCTCGGGTCATTTCGAACCCCTGCTGATTTCCCTCGGCGTCGTTTCGTCTTTGCTGGTGCTGGTCATTGCGTGGCGCATGCGCATCATCGACGCCGAGGGTCATCCCACGCATCTCATCCTGCCTGCCCTCCGCTACTGGTCCTGGCTGGCCTTGGAGATCGGCAAAGCCAACCTGGCGGTTGCCCGGCAGATCGTCAACCCAAAGCTGGACATCAACCCAACGGTGCTACGCGTGCCGACGAGTCAACGCACCGGCGTCGGGCGCGCCACCCATGCCAACTCCATCAACCTGACGCCGGGGACCGTGTCGCTGGAGGTCACAAATCAGGATATCGAGGTTCACGCGTTGAATGAGGAAACGGCTCGGAAACTGCAAGACGGCGAGATGGACCGCCGCGTCACGCGAATGGAGGGCAGCAAGTGATCATCGGTCTGGCCATTGTGGCCCTGTTAGTAACCATGGGCTTGGCGCTGATCCGCGCAATCCAGGGCCCGACGGTGTACGACCGCATTCTGGCGGCCAACACCTTCAATACGAAAACCGTGCTCATGATTGCTGCCCTGGGATTCGTTGCCCAAGAGGCCGAGGACTATCTGGATATTGCCCTCGCCTACGCCATTATCGGCTTTATCTCAACCCTGGCGGTGCTGCGATCCGCCGAATCGGGGGTGCTCAGGCAAAGCAAATCGCCGGAGGGAAGTAACGGGGAGGCGGAGTGAGCACCCTGGTAGACTTTGCGAGCGGAGCACTCCTGCTGGTGGGGTCAATCTTCATACTCATCGGCGGTGTGGGCTTGCTTCGCATGCCAGACTTCTACACTCGCATCCATGCCGCCGGCATCACCGACACGCTGGGTGCCACGGCAATTCTCCTCGGGTTGGCGCTCCAGGCGGGGTGGGACCTGATGTCTGTGAAGCTGGTGATCATCCTGCTCTTCGTTCTGCTCACCAGTCCTACGGCCTCCCACTCTCTGGCTAAGGCCGCCCTCGACGTGGATCTCCTGCCGCTGAAAAGGACCAAGCCCGAGTGACTGAACTGTTGAACGTCGTCCTGCTGGGCTTCCTGGCACTTACAGCCCTGGCCGCAATCCGGCTGCGGGATCTGTTCGCCGTAGTCATGATGTTCAGCATCTTCAGCCTGCTGTCCGCTTCCCTTTTCGTTGTGATGGGGGCTGTCGACGTGGCATTCACCGAAGCTGCGGTAGGAGCCGGGGTATCCACGGTCCTGATGTTGGAGACGCTCTCCCTGACCGTGCGCCGAGAACGGCCTCCCGCCCACCGCAAGCTGTTGCCGCTGCTGGTGGTGACCGTCACGGGGGCCGCCCTGATTTACGGGACCTTCGATATGCCGAAATTCGGTGATCCGAATGCGCCCATTCATCATCATGTGGTGACGCGCTATATCGAGGCATCCCCCCAGGAGATCGGCATACCGAACGTAGTGACCGAGGTGCTGGCAAGCTACCGCGGTTTCGACACCTTGGGAGAGCTTGCGGTGATTTTCACAGCAGGCGTGGGTGTCATGGCACTGCTTGGTACTCGGTCGCGACGCCGCAAGGAGAACCGCCGGTGATACAGAATCCTGTTCTCCGAGTGGTCAGCAAACTCATCATACCGCTTATCCTGCTGTTCGCCCTGTACGTGCAATTTCACGGCGACTACGGCCCGGGTGGAGGCTTCCAGGCCGGAGTTCTCTTCGCCAGTGGATTCATTCTCTATGCCATGGTTTTTGGCACCAGGGCCGTTCACAAGGTGGCGCCCCTATGGATCTGGCGACCGCTTGTCGCTACAGGCCTGTTCCTGTTTATCGGGGTAGGCTTCGTCTCCCTGCTGTTCGGTAAACCTTACCTGGACTATGACGCTCTGGCACAAGAACCCCTTGTCGGGCAGCACATCGGCGTCTTCTTGGTGGAACTCGGCATCGGCATCACGGTCGCCGCGGTGATGATCGTGATCTTCCTCGCCTTTGCCGGGCGCAATCAGTGATTCTGCCGCGACATGGACACCTTCGGACTATTCAACTACTGGGTCGTCGTTTTTCTCATGATGACCGGGTTCTATGTCGTCATCGCCAGCAGCAATTTGGTAAAGAAGATAGTCGGCCTCAATCTGTTTCAGGCCTCAGTCTTTATTCTTTACATCAGCATGAGCAGCGTGAAGGGTGGGTCGGCTCCCATTCTGGAAGAAGGCGTGACTCTCTACTCCAATCCCCTCCCTCACGTGCTCATCCTAACCGCCATCGTGGTGAGCGTTGCCACCACGGCCCTGGGTCTGGCCATTGTCGTACGGATCAGAGAAGCATACGGAACGGTTGAAGAGGACGAGATACATCGCCAGGACGAGTCCTTGTGATCGCCGCGCAACTGCCTGTGCTGCAGGTCACCGTTCCGCTCCTTGCCGCCCCGGCATGCTTGGTCCTGCGCAACGGACGACAGGCATGGCTGGTGACCCTCGTGGCAAGCTGGATAACGTTCGCGACGGCCGTGCTGCTCCTGATGCAGGTGCTGGATCAGGGTCCGTTGAGCTACGCGTTCGGGGACTGGGCCGCCCCTTGGGGCATCGAGTATCGCGTCGAGCCAGTCAACGCTTTCGTGCTGCTCATTGTCTCCGGAATCAGCGCCGTCCTGTTGCCCTTCGCCAAGAGCAGCGTAGCCAGGGAGATTCCGTCGCAGCAAGTTTCCCTGTTCTACACACTGTACCTGCTCTGCCTGACCGGTCTCCTGGGAGTCACCATTACGGGTGACGCCTTCAATCTCTTCATCTTCTTTGAGATCTCTTCCCTTTCCACCTATGCGCTCATCGCGCTCGGGAGCGACCGCCGCGCCTTCACCGCCTCGTACCAGTATCTGATCATGGGTAGTGTCGGAGCGACCTTCATTCTCATCGGGATCGGCCTTCTGTACATGATGACCGGCACGCTCAACTTGGCCGACCTTGCCGCACGCTTACCCGGCGTCGCGGAGACTCGTACGGTTCGCAGCGCGTTCGCTTTTCTCACCGTGGGTATCGGGCTGAAGCTGGCTCTGTTTCCTCTGCATCTATGGCTACCCAACGCTTACACTTATGCGCCCTCGGCCGTCGCCGCTTTTCTGGCTGCCACGGCCACCAAGGTAGCCGTCTACGTTCTGTTGCGATTCGTGTTCTCTGTCTTCGGTGTGGGCTTCGCTTTCGACGCCATGCCCCTATCCATGATCCTGCTACTGCTCGCCATCGCCGCGGTGCTGTCCGCGTCCATCGTGGCGATTTTCCAGGAGAACCTGAAACGTATGCTGGCCTACTCCAGCGTCGCGCAGGTCGGCTACATGGTGCTCGGCATCAGCTTTGCTTCGGTCACGGGGCTTACGGCCAGTATCCTGCACCTATTCAATCACGCGCTCATGAAAGGCGCTCTCTTCATGGCACTGGGCTGTGTGATGTATCGCTTGGGCACGGTGCGTCTCGCAGCGCTCCGCGGCTTGGGCTTCCGCATGCCCTGGACCATGGCCGCGTTCGTCATTGGAGGGCTCAGCCTGATCGGCGTTCCGCTCACGGTTGGCTTCATAAGCAAGTGGTATCTGGTACTCGGCGCCATGCAGAAAGGCTGGTGGCCGGTTGCCATCCTGGTGCTGGCAGGCTCGCTACTGGCGGTGATCTACATCTGGCGGGTGGTGGAAGCGGCTTATTTCTCCTCGGAAGAGGCTTCGAACCTGGAAGACGTTCGGGAAGCACCGGCATCGCTGCTCGTACCGACCTGGCTGCTGATTGCCGCCAACGTCTACTTCGGAGTGGACACGACCCTGACCATCGGCGTCGCACGCCGTGCCGCTGAGCTGCTCGTGGGGGTGTCCCAATGAGTCCGGACACCAGCCTGCAGATCACCGTGGTGTTGCCCTTGCTTGGCGCCCTGCTCATTCTTGTCACCGGCTCGCGACCCAACCTGCGGGAAGCGAGCACGCTGATCACGGCAAGCCTGCTGTTCATTGTCGTGCTGGGTCTGTTGCCTCACGTTTTGCAGGGCGAGCGCCCGCAGACGGTGTTCGCGGAACCCTTACCGGGGATCACGCTGGCGCTGCAGGCCGAGCCTCTGGGCATGCTGTTCGCGCTGGTCGCCAGCCTGCTGTGGATAGTGACCTCGGTGTATTCGGTCGGGTACATGCGCGCCAACGGTGAGGCCCATCAAACGCGCTTCTACGCGTGCTTTGCCGTCGCGCTGTCCAGCACGATGGGTGTGGCCTTCTCGGAAAACCTGATGACTCTGTTCGTGTTTTACGAGGTGCTGACGCTTTCCACGTATCCATTAGTAACCCACAAGGGCACGGAGGAGGCAATGAAGGCCGGCCGGGTATATCTCGGCATCTTGCTCACCACGTCCATTTGCCTGCTGCTGCTCGCTATTGCCTGGACCTGGCAAACGGCGGGTACCCTGAGCTTTGTGCCAGGCGGAATCCTCGCCGGCAAGTTGCACGGACCCGCACTTGGCTTGCTTCTGCTGCTTTACGTCTTCGGCATCGGCAAGGCGGCGATGATGCCCGTACACCGGTGGCTGCCCGCTGCGATGGTTGCACCCACTCCAGTCAGTGCGTTGCTTCACGCCGTCGCTGTGGTCAAGGCAGGCGTGTTTGCGGTGGTCAAGATCGTGGTATACGTGTTTGGCTTGCAGCTCATGCAGACTGAGGCCAGTACCCACTGGCTGTTATACGCCGCGGGCTTCACCGTTCTGGTTGCCTCGCTGATCGCCTTGCGTCAAGACAACCTCAAGCTTCGGCTCGCGTACTCCACCGTCAGCCAACTGTCGTACGTGGTCCTGGCCGTGGCGATACTTGCACCCTTGTCGGCAGCCGGGGCGGCGCTCCATATTGCTGCGCATGCGTTTGGCAAGATTACCTTGTTCTTTGCCGCAGGCTCGATCTATACCGCTGCCCATAAGACCCAGGTCAGTCAACTCGATGGCATTGGCCGGCGTATGCCCTGGACCATGGGAACCTTTGCCATAGGCGCCATGTCGATGATCGGTGTACCGCCCGCCGCCGGCTTTCTGTCGAAATGGTATATGTTGATGGGTGCTTATCAGTCGCAGCAGATGGCGGCAATCGTGGTTATCGTCGCCAGCACGCTGCTGAGTGCCGCCAATTTCACGCCAATCGTCTACGCTGCTTTCTTCAATCCCCCACCAGCCGGCGAGCGATACGACCCCGGCCACGGTGAGGCACCGTGGTCGATTGTCATTGCTCTCGTGACGACGGCGGCGTTCACGATCGC
>JASJBY010000177.1 GCA_030066245.1 Gammaproteobacteria bacterium | reverse complement strand
CTGGCTCGGTGAAGCCAATGTGTTGAGTTTGCCGACATAATCTGTGCTCCGAGGTCCGCCTGGTGAGAAATCCGAGCTAATGCTTCACCGGCCTGCCGGCAAGAAACGGCCCGGGCGGCGGCAATGGCTTGCCGCTGCTGCCGTTCAGCGTGTTGCGGTGACCCGGTTGCGGCCCTGGGCCTTGGACGTGTACAGGGCGGCGTCGGCGCGCCCCAGCAGGGAGGCGGCATGGTCACCGTTGGCCAGCTCGGCCACGCCTATGCTGACCGTCAGGGACACGGGCCCGGCGTCCGTGGTCATGGGCCGGTTTTCCACCGACTCGCGGATACGCTCTGCCAGGCAGGCGGCACCGGCAAGCTCTGTGTTCCTCAACACCAGGGTGAACTCCTCGCCACCGTAGCGGAAGAAAATGTCGCTGGCACGATAGGACTCGGCGACGCGGGCCGTAAAGGCTTTCAACACGTGGTCGCCGACCACGTGGCCGTAGCGGTCATTGACGGCTTTGAAGTGGTCCAGGTCGATCATGAGAACCGTCAGCGGCGTGGCGTGGCGCTGGGCCAGGCTGATCTCGCGGTCCAGGGTCTCGTCCAAGGCCGCCCGGTTGTTCACCAGGGTCAAGGGATCCTTGGCGGCAGCCGCCACGGCCTGGTGGTACAGCAGCGCGTTGCGCAGCGGAAACAGCAGATGGCCGGTCAGGAGCTCGAGACGCTGGGTATCCGTGTCGCTGAACGGTCTGGAACGGGTATAGGTCAGGATCCCCAGGTCCTGGTCCAGGATGGCCAGGGCGTAGCTGCAGCTGTGCCGTGCCCGCCGGCCATACTCGACCAGCAGATCACGCTCCGGGTTGCGGTAACTGACCTGTGCGAAGGGGACGACGTCCGCGCTCTCGGCGGCGTAGACCCGGATCAGCTCCTCGATATCCAGCGTGGTCTGCAAATGCTGGGTCAGGTGCAGCAGCCATTCTTTATCGAAGGGGACAGCGGCGACGGACTCGGGCTTCTGCCACAAGCTGGCGCTGTTCTCGTTGGGCAATCGGTCCCACTCGGCACGGGTATGCATAATGCTCTGGTCCTGCTTCGCGTTCTGTGCAGGCGTATGCGAAATGCGGGCCAACCTTGCTGTCGAGTCAAGGGCCGGTAAATTCAATGGCTTGCGATGGGAGTGGGAATTGCGGAGGCGGCATAGTCAAGAAATTGGCGCCGCAAGGGCTGGTCAACCGACTTCCTGGGCCGTCATGGCGCGGCCGGTGATGCCGCGGCTGTCCGGACCCATGAGGTAGAGGTAAGCGGGCATGATCTCCTCCGGCGCCGGCAGCGTGCCCGGATCCCGTGCCGGGTACGCCCGGCTGAAGAAAGTTGTCCGTACCCACCCCGGATCGAGGCTGTTGACCCGGATCTGCGGTTTCGACTCCAGCTCCTCGGCCAGCACCTGCATCATCCCCTCCACGGCGAAGTTGGAGATGGCGTAGGCGCCCCAGTAGGCCCGGCCGGCGCGCCCCAGGGCGGAGGAGGTGAAGACAACGGACGCATCCGGGGATTTTCGAAGCACCGGCAGGCAGGACCGGGTGAGGAGGAAGGGGGCGTGCAGGTTCACCTGCATGACCTGGGCCCATAGCTGAAGGTCGTAGTGCTCCAAGGGGGTCAGGCTGCCCAGGTTGGTGGCATTGTGCAGCAATCCGTCCAGGCGCCCGAACTCGCGCTCCAGGGTGTCCGCCAGATCCTGGTAGTCCTTGGGCGCGGCACCCTCCAGGTTAATGGGGTAGATGGCCGGCTGAGGATGGCCGCTGCCCTCGATCTCGTCGTACACCGCTTCCAGCTTGGGGACGGTCCGACCCAGCAGGATGACGGTTGCGCCGTGCGCGGCGAAGGACTTGGCGGCGGTCTTGCCAATGCCGTCGCCGGCACCGCTCACAAGGATCACGCGGTCGCTCAGCAGGTCGGGGACTGGGCGGTACTTCTTCATGGCGTTGAGTCGGCGAGCAGCATCCGCGCACATTGTAGCCCGCTGCTCACGGCGCCTTCGAGCGTGCCCGGCAGCCCGGTGCTGGTGAAATCTCCCGCCAGCCAGAGGCCCTGGACGGGCGTTTCGTGGTCGGGGCGCTTGTCGTCCACGCCCACCGAGCAGGCGAAGGTGGCCCGTTTCTCTCTCAGCACCCAGCCTGAATCCCAGGTCGGCCAGTGGGGGAACACCTCCGCCAGCTCGTCGCCCACGCGTTTGAGCAGGGATGGATTATCCAGCGACATATGCGGGCCGGAGGCGGAGATGACGACCGACACGACCCCGGGCTGGCCGGTGAGGCGCCGGTCGAACAGCCACTGGCCGGTACGGCCGATGAGGCCGAGCATGGGCGTGCCCGGGTCCACTGCTGAGGGGAAGCGCAGGTAAACCGTGCAGACGGGCTCGTGGCGCAGATCCCGCAACGAAGCGGCGAGGGACGCCAGGCTGCCGTGGGTACCCAGCAGCCGGGCACTTGGCACGACGGGGAGGGCCAGCACGACGCGATCGGCTTTCAGGAAGCCGTCGGTTGTGTCCAGGCCGGTGATGCGACCGTTCCGGATCTGCAGGCCCGTGACCCGCTGCCCGAGCTGGACACGACCGCCGCTTCGCTTGATGAAGGCGGCCGCGGGCTCCGGGAGCAAATCGCCCAGATTCCGGCGGGGCAGCAGCAGATCCGAGTCGGTGCGCCGTCGCAGGAAGGTAAGCCGGAGGACGTTGACGAACACCCGGGCGGACGCCTCCCTGAGCGGCGTGTTGAGAGCGGCTATGCACAGGGGCTCCCAGAGGGCCTCGTTTACCTCGGGCGGTTGGCCATGGGCGGCCAGCCAGTCGGCCACGCTGTGATCCTCGGACACGGTGAAGCCCGAGCTCAGCAGGTGAACACAGAGCCGGAGGGCCCGTAGACGGGCAGCCGGACGCAGGCCCCTGCAGCGCAGAATCGCCCACGCAAGGTGCAAGGGGGCGGGCAGGGCCGGGGCCCGGAGATCCACCCTGGAGCCGTCGGCGCGCACCACCTCTAGGCGCAGCGGCAGGCGCAGGAGTATGTTCCGCTCGTCGACGCCGATCCTGGCCATGAGCGCCAGGGTGTGTTGATAAGCGCCGAGCAGGATGTGCTGGCCGTTGTCCAGGGAAAGGTCCCCCCAGTCGACCCGCCGCGCCCTGCCGCCGAGCTGGCCGGCTGCCTCCAACAGGGTCACCGAGGCGCCCCGCGCGGCCAGCTCTGCAGCCGCCGCGATCCCGGCCCAGCCTCCACCCGCGACGACCACGTCCAACCGTCAGGCCCGCTACGCCGCGCGTCGGCGTGTCGGGCGGCGTCTGTGCTCCCGCAGGGCGGTGGACCAGGCGATCCAGAGCTTGCGCAGGGGTGTGAGCACGACGCGGTGCTCCAGGATCCGATAGCCGTCCTTCTCGATCTCCGCCAGGGTGCTCTGGTAGATGGCCGCCATGATGAGGCCGGTGCGCTGCCGGTAGCGGTCCTCGTCCGGCAGCAGGGACAGGGCACGCGCGTAATATGCCCGGGCGCGTTCGGCCTGATGGGCGAACAGGGCCCGCGTCAGGTCCGTGTCGTTCGGGCCGTTCAAGGCGCTGGCGCTGACCTGGAAGCGCTCCAGCTCGTCCTGGGGTAGATAGACGCGACCTCGGCCCGCATCCTCCCGCACATCGCGCAGAATGTTGGTCAGCTGGAAGGCCATGCCGAGGCTGTGAGCATACTTCTGGGTGTGGCGGTTGGCGTAGCCGAAGATCTCGGCGGCCATCAGCCCCACCACGCCGGCGACCCGGTGGCAGTAAAGAGAGAGATCCTTGAACGTGGCGTATGTGCTCTGGTCCAGGTCCATCTCCATACCGTCGATGATGTCTTCGAAGTGCTCCCGAGCCAGCGGATAACGATGCAGTGCCTCCCGCAGCTCCTTGCCCACCGGATGCTCCGGACTGGCTTCGAAGACCCGCGCCACCTCCTGGCGCCACCAGTGCAGCTTGGTGCGAGCCAGGCCGGCGTCGCTGCATTCGTCCACGACGTCGTCCACCTCGCGGCAGAAAGCGTACAGGGCGGTGATGGCGCGCCGCTGCTCCGGGGAGAGGAACAGAAAGCTGTAGTAGAAGCTGGAGCCGCTGCGGGCGGCCTTGTCCTGGCAGTAGGCGGCGGGAGTCATGGGGGGCGGCTTTTCATGATATGCAGATCCTACACTGCTTTGCGATGTGCCGTCCGGTGTGGAACGGTGAGCAGCGCATCCGGGTTTCCCAAAACCCTGCGGTAGAGGCACGGAATTACGTCGAGTATGTCTGGTGAGGGTTCCGGCGGGATCCGCTCCCGGCTCCGAGTTGCGGCCTGTTTTATTGCACACCCGGGGGCCTCGCGACAGAACCTTCGTCGCTGCGCCTTCCTGCTCCGCTTGAAGGGCCAGGGCATGCCTTCCCGGGCATGCCCGCTCACAGGGACCGATGTTCACAGGACATCGGTCTTTGTCCTGCTCTCCCCTGTCCTGGCGCTCGGGGCGGCCGTCCCTCGACCGCCGCCGGGTCTGACGACCCTGCCATCAGCGAAAAGATCCTGCGAACCGGGATGGGTCCATACGCGGGGGATGGGTCAAGATGCAAAGCCAGATAGGGCCAAGAACCGAATAGGTGGCTCGTTTACAACGAAGATCGGCTTGATGAAGCCAATGTGTTGAGTTTGCCAACATAACTTGCGCTCCGAGGCTCGCCTGGTGAGAAATCCGGCCTAGGCGCCGGTCGGGCTCGGGTAAGGTGGCCTTCGCCAGGCGTGCCACAGGAGGCCCAGTCGGTCTGCAGTCGACAGGCGTGGACGCGCGAACACGTCTTCGTCCAGGGCCGCGAGCTTGTCGGCCGTCTGCAGGCCGCCGGCGATGATGGCGCGGATCTCCAGTCCCAGCCGACCTGGCAGCCGCGCACCCAGGGGCGCGCCCGTCGCCAGGAGCTCTCGCGCCCGCTGCACCTGGTGCCGGAACAGGCCGCGCATGGCCGCGTCGGTGCGCCTGTCGCGGATATGGCTTTCGTTCACGCCGAAGCGCCTCATCTCGTCCTCGGGCAGGTAAATACGGCCGTTCTCCCGGTAGTCCTGCGACAGATCCTGCAGGAAGTTCACAAGCTGCAGGCCACTGCAGACGGCGTCGGAGCTGCTCAGGTTCTCTGAGCTTGCCCGCGCGGTAAGACGGAGGATTAGTCGTCCGACGGGATTCGCGGAGTAGCGGCAGTAGCCCAGGACCTCGGCAAAGTCGGCGTAGCGGTGCTTGGTCACGTCCATGCGAAAGGCCGTGAGCAGATCGTGGAAGAGCGTTGTCGCAAGGCGGTGTCGGCGAATGATGTCGGCGGTCGCGAGCAGCACGGGATCTCCCGCCGGCCTGCCCGAGAGGGCAGCGTCGAGGCCCTGCCCGAAGGACTCCAGTCGGGCCAGGCGCTCCTCGGGCGGCAGGTTGCCTTCGTCCGCGAAGTCGTCGGCGGTGCGGGCGAAAGCATAGATGACGGCCACTGGTGCTCGCACGGCGCGCGGCAGCAGCAGGGAAGCCACGGGGAAATTCTCGTAGTGGCTGCGGGCGAGCTGCCGACAGTGCCGATAAGCGGCGTCCAGCTCGCTGCTCATGATGTCGCCGGCCGAGCCGGCGGTAGCCATTCCAGCAGCTCTTCCGGGCGTTCGATGCTGCCGTCCGCGCCCCAGCTCTCGGGGCGGTCGTCGGGCTCCAGGTAGCCGAACAGGGCGACCAGGGTGCATACGCCGGCGTTGCGTCCGGCCTGGATGTCCCGGGGAGCATCGCCCACGTAGAGGGCTTCCGCAGGTCGGCTGCCTGTGCGCTGACAGGCGTGGAGCATCGGCTCCGGGTGGGGCTTGCTGTTGCCGGTGGTGTCGCCGCTGACGACACAGGCGGCCCGCACGGCCAGGCCCAGCGAGTCCATCAGCGGATCGGTGAGCCAGGCCGGCTTGTTGGTGACTACGCCCCAGCTCAGGCCCCGTTGTTCGATGGCGCTGAGCACTGTCTCCATGCCGGGAAACAGCCGGGTGTGGCATGCCAGGTTGGCGCGGTAAACGTCCAGCAGTCGTTGGCGCAGGGGCCCGTAGTCTGGGTCTTCCGGTCCCAGGTCGAAGCCCAGCCGTACCAGGGCGCGGGCACCGTGGGAGACTTTGGGGCGTATCTGCTCTAACGACAACGGACCGCGTCCTTCCTCATGGAGCACGCGGTTGAGGGCGTACGCCAGATCCGGCGCCGTGTCCAGCAGGGTCCCGTCAAGGTCGAAGAGCACCGTGCGTACGGGCGAAGAAGCCTGCATGGGACGGTCAGTCGGCTTGCCGACCGGGGTCAGGTGTCGGCATCCTGCGGACGCCGCGCATGTGCCAGGTAGTTGACGTCCACGTCCCGACCGAGCTTGTATTGGCGAGTCAGTGGGTTGTAGGTCATGCCGGTGAGATCACCCAGGGCCAGATCCGCGTCCCGCAGCCACCGCCCCAGCTCTGCCGGGCGGATGAACTTGGCGTAATCGTGGGTCCCTTTGGGCAGCAGCCCGAGTACGTATTCGGCCCCGATGATGGCGAGCAGATAAGACTTGGGATTGCGATTGATGGTGGAGAAGAAGGCATGGCCGCCGGGCTTGGCGAGCCGGGCGCAGGCGGCGACGGTGGAGCTTGGATCGGGCACGTGCTCCAGGAGCTCCATGCAAGTGACCACGTCGAAGGACGCCGGCTCCTCCTCGGCCAACGCTTCCGCCGTCATGCGCCGATAGTCAATCTTCACGCCCGACTCCAGGGTGTGCAGACGGGCCACCCCCAGCGGCGCTTCGCCCATGTCGATGCCCACGACCTCGGCACCCCGCTCGGCCATGCTCTCGCTCAGTATGCCCCCGCCGCAGCCCACGTCCACCACCCGCTTGCCCGCCAGCCGGGCCCGCCGGTCGATGTAGTCGAGGCGCAGGGGGTTGATGTTGTGCAGCGGCTTGAACTCGCTCTCCGGATCCCACCAGCGATGCGCCAGCTCCTCGAACTTCGCCAGCTCCTGGGGATCGATGTTGTCGGTGGCTTCGGGCATGGGCAGATAGGACTTGGGATTGAGAGGGGGATTATCGACGAGGACGTGGTGAATAGGGAATAGTGAGTAGTGATTCGTGAAGCGTGACTCGTGATTCGTGAATCGGAAAAGGAGGCGCGGGAAGCAAAGTGTGACTTGGCCCGTGCGCAAGTCAAGCGGAAATGATAGCCAAATTCGCGCTCAGCACAGCTAACGAAATCGAGAACAACGGTTCAATTTGCCGGAGATCGCCAGAGTGCGCCCGACTCTGATACAACCGAGGCCGTTTCCACCCGGAGCTGCGCTCCGTACTCAGCTCTCCCATCTCGCTTCGCTAGACTCCTGACCAATCACCAATCACCAATCACTATTCACTGCTCACTATTCACCAATCACATTCCCCCCCATGCCTATCCGCTTCCCAGATCCGCTCGCGCCATGCTTTTGCCTTTGCAATGACAGCGGCCTCGTCGACGGTCACCAGGGCGCGGTCTTTGAGGACATGCCGGCCCGCGACCCAGACGTCGCTCACCTGGCGGCGATTGCCCGCGTAGACCACCTGGGAGATCGGATGGTAGACGGGCTGGGTCTCTAGCTGCCCCAGATCGATCGCGACCATATCCGCCGACTTGCCCGCTTCCAGGGAGCCGGTGATGTGGTCGATGCCCAGGGCGCGGGCGCCGTTCAGGGTCGCCATGCGCAGGCTGGTGTGGGCGGCTATGGCGCTGGGGGAGCCAGCGACCGCTTTGCCGAGCAGCGCGGCCGTGCGCGTCTCGCTCAGCATGTCCAGGTCGTTGTTGCTGGCGGCGCCGTCGGTACCGAGCGCCACGTTCACGCCCAGCTGTTGAAAGCGGCTGACGGGACAGAAGCCGCTGGCAAGCTTGAGATTGGACTCCGGCGCATGCACGACCGAAGCGTTGCAGTCGGCGACCCGGGCGATTTCCGCCTCCTCCACATGGGTCATGTGCACGGCCATCAGCCTGGGCGACAGCAGGCCGATGTCGTCCAGGCGTGCCAGGGGACGTTTGCCGTGGCTCTCCAAACTGGACCGGATTTCGTCGTCGGTCTCGTGAACATGCATGTGGATGGGAATGTCCAGCTCCTCGGCGAGAACGCCAATGCGCTCCAGCGGCGCGTCGGCCACGGTGTATGGGGCATGGGGGGCGAAGGCGGTGTGCACCAGCGGGTCTGCGCGAAACTGGTCGTGCACGTCCAGGCCCTTCATCAGATACTCGTCGGCGTCCCGGGCCCACACCGTGGGGAAGTCGATGACGATCAGCCCCACCACCGCCCGCACGCCGACGGCCGTGGCCGCCCGCCCGGTGTCGTCCGGGAAGAAGTACATATCGTTGAAGCAGGTAGTCCCGCCGCGCAGCATCTCAGCGGCTGCCAGGCGCACCCCGTCCTGCACGAACTCGTCGCTGATCCAGCGTCGTTCGGCCGGCCAGATGTGGTCGTTCAGCCATTCCATGAGCGGCAGATCGTCGGCCAGTCCTCTGAACAGGGTCATGGCCGCGTGCGTGTGGCTGTTCACCAGACCCGGTATCAGGGCGTGCTCGGACAGGGTGTGGCTGACGGCCGGCTGGAAGCGCGACTCAGCCTCCGTCGCCGGCAGGACGTCGAGAATACGTCCCTCGTGGACCGCCACGGCGTGCTGGTCGTAAACCACGTCGTCCGGCTCCACGGGAATGATCCAGCGGGCCTTGATGAGAGTGTCAATCGGCTGCATCAGTCTGACATTCGGCCGTCGCGCCACAGGCGGCCAAGTATGCGCCATCGGGTCCGGGGGACTCAACGCCCGAGACACAGCGGGCAGCGGGCAGCGGTCAGGAAGAAAATTCGTCGGAGCGGAAAACCAGGATGTGCATGGGCGGCAACCGATATGCGCCGCAAACGCCTTGGAGCCTTGCCGCAACGGCAAGTATCGGTTTGGCGTCGGGATGACGGATTCGGAGGGAAGGTGAGGGCCTAGAAGGCCGCGCCTCGCTCCTTGTGTGCTTGGGACGCCGTGTTACTCT
>JASJBY010000176.1 GCA_030066245.1 Gammaproteobacteria bacterium | reverse complement strand
GACACCCGGGGCAGCAGGTTACCCAGGATGAAGCGATAGGCGATCAGCGTCAGCATGGAGCTGGTGGCCAGGCCAATTCGAGCACCCGCATTCTCAGCGTCGATCCAGAACACGGTCCAGGACATGAATACGATCAGGACCATGGGGAGCACGATCTTCCAAATGTAATAGCCAGTTCCGCGTTCAGCCTCGAAGGAGAAGAGCACACTCGCGCGGCGGATGTTCTCGAGCGGCTCGACAGGGTCGACGTCCAGGCGCCACGCGCCGAGTGACCAGTCGGCAATCGTCATCTCCTGCAGAATTCCGCTGAACCGAGGATCCGGCAACGGCTCCAGGTCCTCGGGCTCGTGGTCGGGAAAGGTTAGACGCAGATGCAGGTTTTGAGCGTCGAGCGGGAACCTTCGCAGATCGAGTCGGGATGAGAAACGCCCTGACAGACGCTGTATGTGGACGACGGTACCATCCGGCGCCACGTGCACGAGCTCGCGGAAACGCTTTCGTGCGAACACTTCGTTGGCAATCTGGTAGCGCGGATTCCAGACTTCGCTGGTACCGAAGGCCCTGATTTCGGCCGCATCAGACCGCAAGCGTGGGTCCTTCCACGACAGACGCAGGATCAAGACGCCCTCGAACTCTTGCTTCACGTCGTCGATGCTGCGGATGTCCACCAGTATCATGCCCACCGAGACCCGCAGCGGCTCACCCGCAGTCGGCGGCGGCGTCAGCGGCAGTTCCCTGGCTGCCGTGCTCCATGGCAGCGACAGCATCATCAGCAAAACCGGAATCACTCTCATGGAACGTGATCTCGTGAAGGCGCATGCAATCGGGTTGCCCCGGACGGAGTGCTCGTGCCCGGGGGTGACTGTCTCCAGCACTGAATTCTACAGGCAGACCGCGAAGCCAACACGACAGCGGTGGCCCAAAGGTACTGCCCACACGCTATAGTTATGCCCACAGGCCGTTGGGTGCGCGCGCGGCCCGAAAGGAGTGACTGATGTCGGAGAGCCCGTTCTCGGAGGTCGAGTGGTCCACCATCAGCGAGCTGATGCATGCTGAGCCAAACCGCTTCGGCGTTCCCTTGCGTGTGTACGGTTCGGCGTTGGTTGGCTCCTTCAATATCTACAAACTCGGCGCCCGCGAGTTCCGCGACCATAGCACGTGGCAGTGGCTGGTGGATGTTTGCCGGCGTTTCGATCTACTGGCCGTGCAGGAGGTGCAGGACAATCTGAGTGGACTCCGCCATCTGCATGAACTGATGGGCGAAGACTTCGGCCTGCTGGTCTCCGACAAGACCGGGGCCTTTCCCGGCGAGCCGGGACTGGGTGAAAGGCTGGCGTTCATCTACAACCGGCGGGTGGTGCGCCGCACCGAGATCGCCACGGATATTTCAATCGACCGGTCGAAGGTGCTGAGGACGCTCCAGGCCCACAATGACGAAATCCATGCCGCCATAGCCGAGTATTTGGCGGAGAGCGAGGCCGAGGGCATTAGCTCCAGTGTCAAGCTTCGGATGCCGACATTCCTGTCGTTCATCCGCGCGCCTTTTTGCGCCAGCTTTGAAATCATGGGCTTCCCCGGTACCGTGCCCTATCAGCTCATGGTCATAAACGCCCACTTGTACTACGGCGACTTCATGGCCGACCGCCGGCAGGAGTTCGAGGCGCTGACGGGCTGGATCAAGGCACGCGTGAACGAGAACGATCGCTCCTACTACCCGAACTTTCTGCTCGCCGGCGATTTGAATCTGGACTTCGACAATCCGCTCACCGACCGAGCGCGCATCGAAAAGGCCATCAAGGACTTCAATGGGCAGACCCCGAACGACGTCAACGTGAACTTTCCGTTCTTGGATCCGCACCCGGGTCTCACAGAGCCCTTCCACACCAACGCGCGCTTGAACCAGACCTTCGACCAGATAGGGCTGTTCGCGAGAGATTCGCGTCTACCCGCTCACGCCGACCACGCCCAAATGGGCAGCGACCCGCGCGGACCGGACTACGGTGTCTTCAACTTCGTGGAGCTCTTCCGCCAGGTGCTCGATGCGCCGCCCATCGCATCCATGTCAACACAGGACAGGCGGCGTTTTTTCGGTCGCTTCGAGCACAAGCTCAGCGACCACATGCCCCTCTGGCTGCGTCTGCCCTTGCCGCTGGAAGATGGGTAGACGGTCGGTAAGCTGACGCGTGGCTCTGAGACGCATTCTTCCCGGTTCAACGACAACAGGCAGGTTGAACATGACGTTGGCAAGTATCCCCAAGGCGACCCCTGTTGTCTTCACGGTTGTCCTGCTCATCGCGCTGCTGGGCGCGGGCTGCGATAGGGGGGGCGGCGCGAAAGCGCCCCCGGTGCCCGAATTCGACGACCCGCAGTTACGTGAAGGCCGGAGCATCTGGATGCAGGTGTGTCGCAACTGCCACCTCATGGGCGTAGCGGGCGCCCCCGCCATCAGCGATTATCGGGCCTGGCAGCCCCGTCTGAGCAAGGGCGCCGCGGCGCTTCAGCAGAGCGCGATCCAGGGGATCCGAAGCGAGACCGGCTGGTCAATGCCGCCACGGGGAGGCAACAGCGCCCTGTCCGACAGCCAGGTACGCCTGGCAGTCGATTTCATGATGACAGCAGTGGGCAAAACGACAGGCGACGGGCGGCGCTGATATCGGCGTGGCACGTCCGCAGAGACGCACTGTTGGCTGTAGTTACTGCAGTGCACAGTCGGGGGGGCCGCTATGGCGAGGCAAGCGCGGTGCGTGTGGGCGATGGAGGCGCTATTCGGGCAGCCCGCAATCCTCAGCGGTCGGAGTGTCCCAGGTCCCTGGTGGGCGCCGCCCGATCTCGCACCAACTGCTTCAGCTCTTTCGAATCCGGAAACCGACCCTGCACTTTCTTCGACCAGATCAGCTCGCCGTCGAGCCTGACTTCGAAGATGCCGCCCGTGCTGGGCACCAGAGATACCTCGCCCAGGTCCGTGTCGAAGGTCATCAACAGCTCCTGGGCCAGCCACGTCGCCCGTAGCACGAAGCGGCATGCCGAGCAGTAGGTGATCTCCACACGGGCTTTCCTGTTCATGGCGGTGCTAGCCGGCTCATGCGGCGGACGTCACTGCTCCAGCAGCTCCCGCACCAGGTGGTCCCATTCCTCTTCGAGACTCATCTGCGCCGGATACGCCGTGCCGGCCTGGCGGTGCCAGTAGCGGGCATTCCAGTCATCGCCCTCCCTGCGATGCAGATAGGCGTGTATACGCGCGGCCATGCGGCCGCCCTGCTGCTGGACAACCTCGTGAGCCTGGTGCCAGTCCCCCGCAGCGTCGAGCCAGAGCGAGCGCAGTTCAGGTCCCAGTCCTTCCGGGCAGGACGATTCGGCAAGGCTGTCTATGAAATGCTGATAACGCATCACGCACCCTCCCCGCTTGCGTCCGACTGATCGCGACCTTAGCATGAGGCTCGCTATCGGGGGAAGAAAGTCCCGGACGCCAACGTCCGGAGTCGTTTCTCTTTTAACTGATATCCGGGCCGGGTCTTGCATGACGTGTGCGCAAGGTCGCTGGCTTTAGTAGCGGAACCGGCCATCCGCGGGCGCCGCAGGTCTAATCCGCACTAACTCACGGGTTTCGCAACATTAGGGGGCAGAATGTCCATCGCAATCATCACCGCGGTGGCGGGCGGCGAGAGAGTCCGGTATCCGCCCGGTCAGTCCGTGGACCTTACTTTCAACGTAACCAACACCTCGGACAGCCCGGCACGTTTCAGTCTCGAGCCCCGCCCCCAAGCTGACGCGGCGGCCGACTGGGTCGAGCTGGTGGGACCCGTGGAAATCGACTTGCCGGGCGGAGGCAGCCGGCAGGTCGCGGTGCGGCTCCAGGTTCCTGAGGCGGCGTCGGGCCAGTACTCTTTCTTCCTGCGAGCCTATGCCACGGATGACCCGGAAAAGTGTGCGGACAGCCCCGGCGTGGTCGTCGAGGTGCCGGCGTCCCCTCATCCGGGGCCTGAGCCGGACAGCTCGGCGCGTCGCTTCCCGCGTTGGATCCTCGTGGCCGCGGTGATTGCGGTGCTGGCTGTTGCTGGAGGGCTCACCTACTGGCTGTGGCCGGAGGCGGAGATGTCCCCCATGGCCTGGGGCCAGACCAACTGGGACGCGGCGACTTGGCAGTAAGCTCTCGCCGTTTCAAGGTGAGAAGTCGCCGGGCGCTCCTTCTGAGCGCTGCCGATGCTTCAGCGAGGTCATCCGAGGGAGGGTCGTCTGAGCGCCGCGCTGGCGACCCCTGGCTGCCGTTCACTCTGTGCCAGTCGTGTCGGGCGGGCAACCGATCAACCACAAGAATTCTGCAAGCACCATGGCGGTAGCACCCCACACTTTGCAACCGTCGAGCAGAAAATAGGGCACCTGACAGCGCTGCCCTGCGAAGACACGGGTCTCTTCCCGCACCTGCTCTGCGTTGCAAAGCTCGGAGACCGGCACCTCCAGGGTTCGTGCGACTTCCCTTTCTTGCGCACGTAACGTGGGTGTGTTGGCGCAGACTGCGGTCACCGGGTGAAGCAGGGTACCGCTGACCGGTATATGCAGAGGGCTCAGCAGACCCACGACCTCTACGTGGCTTGGCTTGATGCCCACCTCCTCCCACCCCTCGCGCAGCGCAGCTTGATAGCTGGTTTCGCCAACCTGCAGGCCGCCACCGGGAAAGCTCACCTGCCCCGGATGCGTGGGTAGACTATCTGTCCTGAGCGTCAGCACAACGTGGGCGGCATCGTCCTTGGGGTAGAGCAATAGCAAGGCGGCTGCCTCCTTGCAGTTCGCGGGGAGGACGTCGGGCTTCCATCCGATGCGGGGGCGTGGCGCCATCCTCCGATGGGCGACATTACCCGGCAGGCGACGGGCCAGCGCCGTGCGTAGCACACGACGCAAGGACGCCACGCGCCATTCAGCCGGCGGCTTCCCGCCGGTCATGAGCAATGGGGTCGATTCATGTCCCTGGGAAGCCGCCCACGCTTCCATCCCTGTCGGAGGCACTCGCAGGGCCGCGGACGGCAGGGGGCGCCTGCTCGTCGGGCGCGCCGACCCACCTCAGCGCCGTCAGCTTATCCGCAATCGCCGCGGCAATGATGCGCAGGCCCTTGGGGCTGTTGTGGGCGTCGTGGGGAAACAGGTAGAGAGACGAAGGATCGGCTTCCCGCTCCAGCTGCGGCGTCACGTCGAGAAACGGCACCCCCAACTCTCCGGTCATGTCTTGCAGATATCTGTTCACAGCCTGCAGATGCGGATCTTTGAGTTGCACAGCGTCCGGTATCAATACGACCAGCACTTCGGCGCCGCTGTTTCTGGCGGTCGCCACGAACCTTGTGAGCGCCTTCTCGAATTCTCGGTACTCGCGCTCCGTGAGCTTGCCCGCCATTGTCATGTAATGCCTGCTTGTGGGGTTGGCAGGTCCCATGAGCTTTTTCCGTTGCTCAATCAAAGACAGGTAGCTATCCCGAAGGTAGCGGTGCTTGTCCTGCCACGTCGCCTCCGTGTTGCTGATCAGATTCCATAGGGCGAAGTTGTTCATGAAGCCGGGCGACTTCTTCTCGAAGAAAGGATTCTCCCCCTTGTAGTCCTTCACCCCGGTGGCTGGATGCACGGAGGCAGCAAGATCATCCTGCCAGAGGGCCAGGACCACAAAGTCGGGACCGAAAGCCAATGCCTTGTGCCTTAGGACTTCGTAGTGTTGCCACATGCCATGAGCAATGACCCCGAAATTCAGCACCTCCACAGGGCCGTACCGGTCTGTCAGCATTCGCTCCAGCTGCTTGGGATAGGTCTCCTCCAGGTTGACGCCCATGCCGAAAGTGAAGGAATCTCCAACGGCCGCGATCCGCAGCGCCCCGTCCTCTTTGGTTTTCCCAAACTCGTGATCCCTGAAACCCGCAGAGTTGATCTGATAGACCTGTCCATAATGCTCAACGCCATAGGCGCCTGGAATCAGTTTCCAGCCAAAGATCGGGGACGCGCGATGAATCTGTATGCGTCTGACCTTCGCGATGGGTGGGTCCCATGCTCTCACTGTTAATTCCGCTAGGGCGAGTCCGAAGGCAAGAGATGCGATGACAAGGACGAAGTTCTTGAACTGTACCGACACCAGAAGTCTGAGCACCACTAAGGGAACAAGATACTCGAAGACTCCGAATAGCTGGCGCTCCTTGATGACCGTGCCGAAGACAGTGAGCTTCATCTGGCCCGTCAGCGCCACCACGGCGAACACCAGCAGGCAGCAGACTATCCCCGCGTCGAGCACCACCTTGACGGCGCGTGATGAGAGCGCCTTCCGAACAGTCATAATCGATTCTTCAAGCAGGAACGGCTTCAGCCCGGGAGCCGACCCTGCTGTTTGGCTGTCTGCGATTCGTAGTAATCCGAATCAGTGCCCCAGACGCAACGTCTTAAGGGGGGCGTAGGCGCTTATACGATACGCGTTGTTGCCACGCAAAACAGCCTGGATGTTTGAGGACCAGCGGTGGCCGGGCCTCGGACCTGCGGCACCTCCGGAAAGCCGTTCCGTGTGAAGGGCGCATGCCTGCCCTCGGCGCGCAGCTGGATGACCTATTTATTTTTCAATAGAACTATTGATTAATTGAGTGAAGTGCCTCATCATGAGGCGCAGTCAACGTAACCACATCCCGTCGGAGGCACTTTTCCGTGACTGCTACGGAGCTTCTCATGGAGCATGAGATAGCCGTTCGGCTCGGGTTTTTCTTCGGCGTGCTCGTCTTCATGGCTGGCTGGGAGATCATGGCACCGCGGCGGATTCTGTCAGTCTCCAAGCGGCTTCGCTGGGCCAACAACCTGGCTCTGGTGTTCTTGAACACTGCCCTGGTGCGCCTGCTCTTTCCGGCAGCCGCCGTGGGCATGGCTGCATTCGCCATGGATAGAGGCTGGGGCCTGTTCAGTACCCTCGATGCTCCCTATTGGCTGGCGGTGGTGCTGTCCGTCATCGCCATGGACTTGGTTATCTACCTGCAGCATGTCTTGGTCCACGCCGTGCCGGCGCTGTGGCGGTTGCACCGGGTGCACCACGCCGACCTGGATTATGACGTGACCACCGGCGCCCGTTTCCACCCCATCGAGATCATCCTCTCCATGCTCATCAAGTTCGCCACCATCGCCCTGCTGGGCCCGCCGGTGCTGGCCGTGCTTCTCTTCGAGGTGCTCCTGAGCGCCACGGCCATGTTCAACCACGGCAACGTGCGCATTCCCAGAAACATCGAGCGGATGCTGCGCTGGCTCGTGGTGACCCCTGACATGCACCGGGTGCATCATTCAGTGGAGGACGACGAGGCCAACTCCAACTTCGGCTTCAATCTCCCCTGGTGGGACCACCTGTTCGGGACCTACCGCGCTCAACCGCGTGCCGGGCACCTGAACATGACCCTCGGCATCCACAAATACCGCGACCCGGCCCAGGTGGAGCGTCTGCCCGGCATGCTCGCCCTCCCCTTCGTCGGCGAAGTCACAGGCTACGCCATCAATCGCCGGGGGTGGAAGGCATCGGCTGGCAGCTATGCAGTCACGGGTGAACGGAGACAGGTTTCTGCAACAACTCCGGAGCGCACAGGCCGAACTACCGGGATGAGGCCATGACAGGCCGGCCGTGTCTCTCAGCCACGTGCTATGAACCCGATCTTTTGCCGGCAAGCGTCTCGAACCCCGCGTACGTCCAAGGTCCGTCGCTCCGTTCCCAGCTAGTCACAGGACGTGGCGGATCCGGGTTGGTGGCAACCCACCAGAACGAATAGTCACCGAAGCTCTCGGTTTCCAGATAGACGACTACCGAGAGCCAGGACAGTCGTCGCAACAGTCCTTCCAGTTTCTCAACCCACTCGGGCCACGATGCTTCCACACCCTTCATGGCCGCCGCGAAGTGAATAATGCGGGACCCATAGGCAGGGATCTTCGGATTCAGCGCAAACATGGACCGACAAAGAAACGGGTACTCATCCACCGCCGGAAGGCTCCCAATGACGGCGCTATCAAGTTCCCAGGCGTTATCGAGTTGCGGGCCCTGCGGCACTTCAATCTTGCCCAGCACCGTGGTCAGGTTGCTCACCGCCCTGCTCCGATTTCGAAGCTGTCCCCCAAACGCTTCGCGTCCTTGCGCTGGTCACGTGCGCCGACACTATTCCAGCCAGCCGGAATCATAGGTGCGACCTTTGCTCCATGTAATTACGGCGCGGGTATGCAAAGAATAGCCTTCTTGATCCCAAGGCGCAGGCGTGGCGTGGAGCATAATCGACGCGGCCTGCGGGCAGGCTGCCGCCTCCTTCCGCAGTGCCAGGGTGTGGGCCGCTCGGATGAGTCCGGACCTGCGCTGGTTGCGTCCTTACCAGTTTTCGATAGCTCGGAGCGCCTGTGTAGGATAGTCGTAGTCTTCCGTGGGCATTCTCGACATCCACCGTATCGCGGACTAGCATGGCGGTCTGGACATTTCGGTTGCGCGCCCTGCAGGAGCGCTCGACCATGACGACCGTGTCGGCTCGGGCGAACCATTCTCAGCGCTGAGCACGATATTTCGAGGGGGCGCCCATATGGCTGACCACTACCGCTTCGGAGACTACCAGCGCAAATCAAGGGGGGTGCATGAGGTCGTCAGCTTCAACGATATCGGGGATCTGAGGCCCAAGCTGGAAACGGATGCCGATGGTGAGGTGATTCCTTACAAAGCGCCCCGGGTCCGGTTGACGATGGGGGAAACAATCAGGCTGCTCCGCCCCTACGTGTCGGTGCGTTTGATGGAGCAGATCAAGGCGGTGGTTCCGTTGGCCCTCTACCTGGCCTTGTTCCAGCTGCTTTTCCTGCAGCACCTGGTGGAAGACTCCTGGGTGGTCACAGGCGGTCTTCTCGCCGTCATTGTGGGGCTCATGTTTTTCATGGAGGGGCTGAAGATTGGCCTGATGCCCTTCGGCGCCGTAATCGGGACCAACCTGCCCAGAAAATCGGCTCTGCCGGTGGTATTGCTAATCACCTTGCTACTGGGTATCGGGGTGACCTTCGCCGAGCCTGCCATCGGGGCCCTGCAGACGGCTGGACAGAATGTCTCGGTGGAGCG
>JASJBY010000175.1 GCA_030066245.1 Gammaproteobacteria bacterium | reverse complement strand
CACCTGCGGCACACCCCTCTGGCAGCCATCGCCTGGGACACGGAATTTCGGGTCACCCAGTGGAACCCGGCTGCCGAGACAGTGTTTGGCTACACGCGCGCAGAGGTCATGGGCCAGAACGCCGCCGACCTGATCGTGCCGCTACGCCTACGGACTGCCATCCGCAGTGTTTACGACGATCTCATTGCCCAGCGCGGCGGCTACCGAAGCACCAACGCGAACATCACCAAAGACGGCCGGGAGATCCTTTGCGAATGGTATAACACACCGCTCACCGCCGAGGACGGCCGGGTTATCGGGGTAGCCTCCCTGGTGGAAGACGTCACCGAACGAGAGACGGCCGCCCAGCGACTGCGGGAAAACGAGGCGCGCCTCGACCATCTGGCTCACCACGATGCCCTCACCAGCCTGCCCAACCGGCTTCTCTTCCAGGACCGCCTGGAACAGGCCATGCGGGCATGTCACCGGTCCGGCAAGCAGGCTGCCGTGCTGTTGCTGGATCTGGACCGGTTCAAGTACATCAACGACAGTCTCGGCCATGCGACCGGCGACCGGTTTTTGCGCCGCATCGCCGGCCGGCTGCGCGCCGTGATCAGGGAGACCGACACCGTCGCCCGCCTGGGCGGCGACGAGTTCGTAGTGGTCATGGAGGGTCTCACTGACCCAGGCGGTGCCGCCACCCTGGCGGAAAAGCTGCTGCTCTCCATAGCCAGCCCAGTGACCTTGGGACAACACGAGCTATATTCCTCGGCCAGCATCGGCGTCAGCATTTATCCACAGGACGGCTCCAGCGTCGACGAGCTGCTGCAATGCGCCGACATGGCCATGTACCAGGCCAAAGGCACCGGGCGCAATCTTTTCAAGTTCTACACCCCGGACATGAACCGCCGCACACAGCAGGTGCTGCGGACCGAGCGCGATCTGCGGCGAGCGCTGGAACAGGGCCAGCTCACCGTCCACTACCAGCCTCAGCTGGACCTGCAAGACAGGCGCATCGTTGCGGTCGAGGCCCTGGTGCGCTGGCAGCATCCTGAGCGGGGCATGGTGTGCCCGGGCGAGTTTATCGCCCTGGCAGAAGAATCGGGTCTTATCGTGCCCATGGGAGAGTCGGTGCTGCGTGAAGCCTGTGCGCAGAACCGGGTCTGGCAGCAGCAGCCCGGGTGGAAGCCGGTGAAAGTGGCGGTGAACCTGTCAGCGCTCCAGTTCCAACGCCCGGAGCTTGTGGAAACCGTCGCCACTGTGCTGGCCGACACAGGCTTGCCACCCCGCTATCTGGAACTTGAACTTACCGAGAGCAGCATCATGAGCGACCCGACCGCCGCCTGCGAGGTCCTGCGGGCACTGGACGGGATGGGCGTACAGCTGGCCATCGACGACTTCGGCACGGGCTATTCCTCGCTCAGCCACCTGAAGCGTTTCCCCCTGCACCGGCTGAAGATTGACCGCTCGTTTGTGGCCGGTGTCACCACCGACGCCAACGACGCAGCCATCGCCCGGGCGATCATCGCCCTGGCCAGAAGCATGAGCTTGGAGGTCGTCGCCGAGGGCGTGGAGACAGAACAACAGCGGCTCTTCCTTCAGAGGGAAGGCTGCCAGCATGGCCAGGGTAACCTGTTCGGGGCAGCATCAACCGCCGAGCAAGTGGACCGCTTCCTCCGGCCAGCCGCCGCGCGAGACCTGCAACGACGCCGTTGACCGACGGCTCAGCCGTTTGCTCAGATCGCCGCGCGCAGCGCCCCTGTTGTTCAGCTCGCTGCGAAACGCGGCCGGGCTTCGCCGACCGCTGGCTCTATTGCACGCTGCCGAAAGACTGATCCGCAGAGCCTGCCGGAGGTTCCAGGCCGGCAATCCGGCAGCCCTGCGCCACCGGGCCGCCCGGTAGTATCTGGTAGAGATACTTGATACCGCCTGCAGTATGAAATTTCTCGTCGAGAGCGTCGTGGAGCTCCCGCACGTTTGGGCTGTCGTGGGTGGCAAAATACGCTTGCAGAGCACGCACGGTCTCCCAGTGGTCGTCCTCCAGGTCGAGACCCTCATCCCGAGCCCGGCCTTCCGCATCCGCCCTCGTCCACCCTTCCGGCGCATTCGGAAAGCTGGCGTCCTTTTCGGACTCCAGGTTCGGATGCATGATTTCGTTCATTGTGTCAGCCATCTTCGTCTCCTCAAACGTTTCCTTAGGCCACAGAGCCTGGGCCCCCGGCAGAAGGTCGAAATATCCCCCCTGACCCGGTCTCCCCACGCCGCCTGTTGCCACAGCCCGGACCATCCCAGGCGGGTCCGGGTCAGCAATGCTTGTGCCCCAGCCTCTGAAGGCCCTACCCGCCGGCCCCGGCTCTACCGTTAAAGCCCCTGGTGCCCGCACTTGCAAATTCTCGACCTGTTCGCGAGCGCCTCCAATTCTAGCCCAGTATGCCGCCTGAGTCCCTGGCTGAGTGACCTGGCGTGGCCAACGCGCGGACGGCGACAGCGGTGGCTCTTGCCCAACAAAGGCGCTCCATCACCCCTTAATGATCAGGGAATAGAAACTTCGAACTGACCCCCGAGTTCCGAGCTTTTGAGTGTTGCGCGTTTCGGATATCGTCCATGAATAGAGGACGTACGCTGGGGGAGCCAACACAGCAGCGCCCTGTCACCGCAACGTTACAGAGTACCATCGGCGTGTGGTGTATGGTGAGTCCGGCGTCTGGCGACCATCCAGCGTCGCGGCTAGCCGACAAGAACGAATGCTCTTCAGGAGGAGGTCATAGCGATGTCGACGATTCGCAAAGAGGATTTCGTACAAAGCGTGGCAGACGCTTTCCAGTTCATCTCCTACTACCATCCCACTGATTACATCACCGCCCTGACAGAGGCTTATAAGAAGGAAGAGTCACCGGCGGCCAAGGACGCCATGGCCCAGATCCTTATCAACTCGCGCATGTGTGCCGAAGGCCATCGGCCAATCTGCCAGGACACCGGCATCGCCATCGTTTTCATCAAGGCCGGCATGGACGCGCGCTGGGAGACGGATACCACCATCGAGGAGATGGTCAACGAAGGTGTGAGACAGGCCTACACCGACCCGGACAACACCCTGCGCTTTTCCGTGCTCGACGATCCTGCCGGCAAGCGCGCCAACACCAAAGACAACACCCCCGCCGTCACCCACGTACAGCTCGTACCCGGCGACACGGTGGAAGTCGAGGTCGCCGCCAAGGGCGGCGGCTCTGAGAACAAGTCGAAGTTCGCGATGCTGCTGCCCAACGACGACGTGGTCGAATGGGTGTTGTCCCAGGTCCCCGTGATGGGTGCCGGCTGGTGTCCGCCCGGCATCCTGTCTCTTGGCATCGGCGGCACGCCGGAGAAGGCCATGCTCATGGCGAAATGGGGCATGATGGAGCCCATCAATATGCAGGAGCTCAAGGCCCGGGGCCCTTCCAACCACGCCGAGGAGCTGCGCCTGGAGCTCTACGAGAAAGTCAACGCGCTCGGCATCGGTGCCCAGGGCTTGGGTGGCCTCACCACGGTGCTGGATGTCAAGGTCACGGACTACCCCACCCATGCGGCGTCCAAGCCCGTGGCCCTTTTGCCCAACTGCGCGGCGACGAGGCACGCACACTTCGTGCTGGACGGCAGCGGCCCAGCCACGCTGGAGCCGCCCAGCCTGGACCACTGGCCCGAGCTGACTTTGGATTTCTCCACCAGCCGACCGCTCAACCTGGACACGGTGACCCCGGAAGAGGTGGCCAGTCTGAAGGCTGGGGATCGGGTGTTGCTGTCGGGCAAACTGCTCACCGGTCGCGATGCCGCGCACAAGCGTTTGGTGGACATGATGGAAGCAGGTGAGCCGCTGCCCGTGGACTTCAAGAACCGATTCATCTACTACGTGGGCCCGGTAGATCCGGTTCGCGACGAGGTCGTAGGGCCAGCGGGCCCGACCACGTCGTCTCGCATGGACCCCTACACCGCGGCGATGCTCGAAAAAGCCGGGCTGCTGGGCATGGTCGGCAAGTCCGAACGTGGACCGAAAGCCACCGAGGCCATCAAACAAAACGGCGCCGCCTACTTCATTGCCGTAGGCGGCGCGGCGTACCTGGTGGCGAAAGCCATCCGCAGCGCCAAGGTGCTTGCCTTCCCGGAGCTGGGCATGGAGGCCATTTACGAGTTCGAGGTGAAGGACATGCCGGTCACTTGTGCGGTGGATGCCACCGGCAACTCGTTGCACAAGACCGGCCCGGCCGAGTGGCGTCAAAAAATCGGCAAGATCCCGGTTGTCGCGGCCTAGACCCCGGCGTCCCCGCCCCGGCATGGCATTCGTCCGGCGACAGCGACCGGCCGGACGTGCACCGTTCCAGGACGATGCGCGTTACGCGCAGCCTCGGGATAGATTGCCCACCCACTGACGACAAAGCGCCTCCCTCGCCGCAATGCGCGGTCGGAGGGCTCACCTCGAGACGAAAGGAGAAAAAACATGGCTGAGTCCACAGACGAAACCCCAACGCTCGTTCCGGCCAAGCTGGTCCCTCTTGGAATTACACTCGCTGTTGGGATTGTCTTTTGGTTCATTCCTCCACCGGAGGGGGTCAAGCAGGAAGCCTGGCACCTGCTCGCCATATTCGTCGCCACCATTGTGGGCATCATTGCCAAGCCGCTGCCCATGGGCGCCGTGGCGCTCATCGGAGTGGCGGCCACGGCGCTCACGGGGACGCTCAGCATCAAGGACGCCCTGAGCGGCTTCGGCGTACCCACTATCTGGCTCATCGGCGTCGCCTTCTTCGTCTCCCGGGCCATCATCAAGACCGGGCTCGGCGCACGCATTGCCCTGAACTTCATGAAAGTGCTGGGCAAGAAGACCCTGGGTCTTTCCTACGGCCTGGGCCTCGCCGACCTGGTGCTCGCGCCGGCCATGCCGAGCAACACGGCCAGGGCGGGCGGGGTTCTCATGCCCCTGCTGCGCTCCGTTTCCCTGGCCTACCAGAGCGACCCCAATGAAGGGACGCAGCGCCGGGTAGGTGCCTTCATGATGCTCAACGCCTTTCAGATCAACATCATCACCAGCGCCATGTTCATGACCGCCATGGCAGCCAACCCGCTGGCGGCCAGGCTGGCGGGGGACGCCGGGGTGGAAATCACCTGGGGCCAGTGGTTTCTGGCAGCGCTGGTCCCGGGCATCGTCTCTCTGATCCTGATCCCGCTGTTTGTCTACAAAGTCTATGCGCCTGAGGTGAAAGAGACCCCTCAGGCGGCCCAGCTTGCGGTTGACGAGCTGAAAAAAATGGGTGCCGTCAAGCCGGCCGAATGGATCACCCTGGGCGTCATTGGCCTGCTCCTGGTCCTGTGGATTTTCGGCAAGACCCTGGGCGTACACAGCACGACTGCGGCACTGGTGGGCTTGAGCGTGCTCCTGCTGGGCGGCGTGCTCACGTGGAAGGACATTCTGAACGAGAAAGGCGCGTGGGACACCATCGTCTGGTTTGCGGCCCTTGTCATGATGGCAACCCAGCTCAACAAGTTGGGCTTCATTCCCTGGTTCGGCGAAGCCGTCGGCGCCCAGGTACAGGGCCTGGCCTGGACCACAGCATTCCTGATACTCGGCCTGGTTTACTTCTACAGCCATTACATGTTTGCCAGCCAGACCGCACACATCAGTGCCATGTACGCTCCGTTTCTGGCCGTCGCCATATCCGTCGGCACACCGGCGGTGCTCGCGGCCCTGGTGCTGGCCTACTTCAGCAACCTGTTCTCCAGCTTGACCCACTACGCCAATGGACCGGCCCCCGTGGTGTTCGGCACCAACTACGTGTCCATGGGTGCCTGGTGGGGAGTCGGTGGCGCCGTCAGCGTGCTCAATATACTGATCTGGGTTGGCGTGGGGGCCGTGTGGTGGAACATCATCGGGCTGATGTGAACTTTTCCGGAGTAAAGTCGGGCTGCGCGTGGTCCGTAAGCTTCATACGGGCGGCGCCGGAAAGCCTGCCCGCCTCCCTTTCCTGCAATCGGCCGAAGCCGTCCACTGGCGGAACCGCTGAACCCAGTGACAAACCGCAGCTGCTGGGCGGCCAGCGCCGAAAGCGTCGATAAACTGAAAAGCCAGAGGGCTGACGATGGAAATTGTGAAGACAGACATCGCCATCATAGGCGGCGGTGGGGCGGGCCTGCGCGCCGCCATCGCTATTGCCGAGACCGACCCGAAACTCGAAATTGCGTTGATTTCGAAAGTGGTGCCCATGCGCAGCCACACGGTGGCCGCTGAAGGAGGATCGGCGGGCGTCATCACGGACAAGGACAGCCTGGAGCTTCACTTCAAGGACACTGTCTCGGGGGGCGACTGGCTGTGTGACCAGGACGTGGTGGACTACTTCGTCGAGCATTGTACGGAGGAGATGACCCAGCTCGAGCACTGGGGTTGTCCCTGGAGCCGGCAGGATGACGGGCATACCAACGTGCGCAACTTCGGGGGCATGAGCACGGCGCGCACTTGGTTCGCCGCCGACAAGACTGGCTTCCATATGCTGCACACCCTTTTCCAGACATCAATCAAATACCCATCCTTAAAGCGATTCGACGAGTATTTCGCGCTCGAGCTCGTGGTGGAGGAAGGACGTTGTCAAGGTGTTGTCGCCATCGAGATGGCCACCGGCGACTTCTACTTCATCCAGGCGAAGGCGGTGATACTGGCCACCGGCGGGGCGGGCCGCGTCTACATGCAGAACACCAACGCCGGCATCGTCACCGGTGACGGTATGGGCATGGCCTATCGGCACGGCGTTCCGCTGCAGGACATGGAGTTCGTCCAGTACCACCCCACGGCCCTCCCCGGCAGCGGCATCCTCATCACCGAAGGCTGTCGCGGCGAAGGGGGGTATCTAGTGAACAAGGACGGATATCGATACTTGCAGGACTACAACCTGGGCCCGGTGGTGACCGAGCCGACGCCGAAGACCATGGAGCTCGGTCCCCGGGACCGACTCAGCCAGGCGTTCTGGCACGAGGAGCAGAAGGGACGCACGGTGGAGACGCCTTTGGGCCACGCCGTGCACCTGCAGCTGATGCATCTGGGCGAGAAGAAACTCATGGAACGACTGCCTTTCATCTCGGAGCTGGCTAAGACGTTCCTCGGCGTCGACGTGGTCAGGGAGCCCATACCGGTGCGGCCTGCGGTGCACTACACCATGGGCGGGATACAGTGCGACGGGACCACGGCCACGCCGCTAGCTGGACTGTACGCCTGCGGCGAATGCTCCAGCGTCGGCATACACGGAGCCAATCGCTTGGGGTCCAACTCCCTGGCCGAGCTCACCGTCTTCGGCAAGCTTGCCGGCGAACATGCGGCGGCGTTTTCGAAATCCAATCACAACAGTGACGCCGGCCTGCTCGAGAAACAGGCGAAGGATGCCATGGACAGGGCCACTGCGCTCCTGAATCGAGAGAACGGCAAAGAGCGGGTGGCCGTCGTCCGGGACGAAATGGCCACCACCATGGAAGAAGGTACGGGTATCTACAGGACGGGTGATGGCATGCAGGCTACCTGCGACAAGCTGGACGAGCTTCGCGAGCGCTACAGCTCCGTGCAGCTGCAGGACCGCAGCAGGGCCTTCAACACCGAATGGCTGACCACCATCGAATTGGGCTACATGATCGACGTGTCCCAGGCCATGGCACACTCCGCCATTAACCGCAAGGAGTCCCGCGGGGCCCATCAGCGCCTGGACGAGTTTGGCGAGCGCGACGACAAGAACTTTCTCAAGCACAGCCGAGCGCACTACAACGCCGACGGCCCGCCCCGCATCGACTACGGCGACGTAACCATCACCAAGCTGCCACCCGCGGAGCGCGTCTACGGTGGAGCGGCGAAAAAGACAGCAGCCTAGACACCGGAGGGTGACGATGACTGAACAGCGGCGTGAAATAGAGATAGAGGTGCTGCGCTACCATCCGGAAAAGGACAAGGCGCCTTACTACCAGAGCTATACGGTGCCGTTTTCCGACGACACCTCCGTGCTGCAGGGATTGCAATACATCAAGGACCAGCTGGACGGCAGCTTGACCTTCCGGTGGTCCTGCCGTATGGCGGTATGCGGCAGCTGCGGCAAGATGGTGGATGGCATACCCCACCTCTCCTGCAAGACCTTCCTGCGGGACTATTATCCCCGGAAGGTGCGCGTGGAGCCGCTCAACCATTTCCCCATCGTTCGAGACCTGGCGGTGGACCAGAGCGACTTCTTGCAGAAGCTTGCCTCCATCAAGCCCTACATCATCCGCAAGAAGGAGAAACCCCTGTCTGAAGGCACCTACCTGCAGACTCCCGCAGAGCTGGCGCGATACAAGCAGTTCTCCAGCTGCATCAATTGCATGCTCTGCTACGCCGCCTGCCCGCAGTATGGGCTCAACCCCAAGTTCGCCGGGCCGGCCATCCTCTCGCTGCTGCACCGCTACAATGCCGACAGTCGAGATGAAGGCAAGGCTGAGCGCATGCCCTTTGTCAACGCGGAGGATGGCGTGTGGGGTTGCACCCTGGTGGGATACTGTTCCGAGGTATGCCCCAAGAAAGTCGATCCGGCCAACGCAGTCAACCAGAACAAGGTCAACAGCACGATGGACTATTTCCTGAGATTCATGTCACCACGGGGAGCAGCGAACTCATGAGCGCACGCAACACCTACACCCGTCCCATGGCAGGCTGGTACACCCGAAACCCCTACTTCACCTGGTACATCGTTCGGGAGCTGACTGCGATCTTTCTGGCCATCTACGCGGTGGTAATGCTCACCGGCCTGTCTGCGCTGGCACGAGGCGCAGAGAGTTACGCGGGCTGGCTTAACTTCCTTTCGAGCCCGCTCTCGATTCTGCTGCATGTCCTGGTGTTTGCAGCCGCCCTCTACAACGCCTACAGCTGGTTCAAGGTATCGCCCAAGGCCATGCCACCCATCTACAGGGGGTCAGAAAAGCTGTCCGAATCCGCCATCATCCGCGGGCAATACACGGCAGCCATCGTCCTCAGCCTCGGTATCCTCATCCTAGCCTGGTAGGTGCACCCATGAGACGTTCAAACGAACCCATATTCTGGTCCTTGTTCGGTGCCGGCGGTGTCATCGCGTCGCTTATCCT
>JASJBY010000174.1 GCA_030066245.1 Gammaproteobacteria bacterium | reverse complement strand
ATCGATGCGTACTGCCGGCTCCCCGCGGCGCGCGCGGTCATTCGAGACCCATGCAGTTGGCGTAGTAGGTCACCGTGGCGGGCCAGTCGGAGAAGACCCCCAGAACCTTCACCTTTTTGGCGAGCACGTGTAGTGCCTTGTACATGTGGGCGTCCTTTCTAATGGCGTTGCCTGTCGGATCAAACTGGTAGTACCAGCCGCCCTTGGCAGCACCCTTGCGCAGGTCGGAGCGCTCGAAGGTCCAGGTGATGATGTCCAGCCCGGCCGTTGTGATGTCCTCGGCGTACTTTGAGGGGATTACCTTGCCGGCTTCGTTGACGGCGAGCAGCGCCCACATGGGCGGCGCGAAGATCTGCACACCCTGATTCTTGAGCTGCTTCAGCTCGTCGAGGGTGAGGCGGGGAATGACGGGCTTGGCGGTGGGGGCGATGCTGTCCAGATAGACGGCCTGCCTAGCGAAGACGGGTTCGTGCTCGATCCAGTACATGATGTCTTCCTTGCTGAAGGACTGGACCCAGGTATCCTTGGGCTTCACGCTGGCGCTCTTCAACTCGTCAATGAGCTTCTGGGCATAGGCGGCCTGGCTGCCGAAGATGGTTTTGAGCCGCTTCGGATGGGTGGCGCCCTTCAGCTCCGGGCTGTGCTTCACGCCCAGCTCCCTGTTGAGGGCAATACTCTCCTGAAAGGTGAGCACCTGGGCGCGGCCGGTGTAGAGATCGGTGCGCCAGCTGGCGGTACCACCCAGGTAGCCCTCGGGCGTATCGGCAGCGGGGTCGCTGGCATCTATCTTTGCCTCCAGGAACTTGTACTCGTGCAGGGTCAAGTCGCTGGTGCAGCAAAGCGGTTTGGGATCCTGATACGGCCCGCTCCAGGGCACGGTGCACTGGTCGTTCAGAGGCGTGGCAACAATGTTTGTGGTGGTGTGCAAGTCGCATTCGCTGTGGCGGCACACCAGCTCGCCGTCCTTCGTGAATGTTACGTCGCACTCCACGATGCCGGCGCCCATGCGCGCTCCGGCGCGGTAGGACAGATCGGAATGCTCCGGGAACTGCATGGGCGCGCCGCGATGGGCGATGGAGAAATCGGTGAGGTGGAAGGGTCCGTCCTGGCATCGCATCAGGCGGTCCTTGAGCTTGCCCTCGTCCATGCCTTCCACCAGATAGAGTGGCCGCGGGCCGAGCTGCACGCCTGTGCCAGTTGCCCCCGGACTAGAATGCTTGTTTTCGCCGCAGGCATCCTCGCCATCGCATTCAGCGCCAGTATCACGGCGGTCGAAATCGGCCTGAGCTGCGGAGAAAACTGTCGCGGCTGCCAGAGTGGCTAGGGCAGCTGGTCGTGGGATGTTCATCAGTGGCCGGTATTGCTTTCCGCTGGTTTTCTCCGACTTCAGTCGGACACCGAAACAGACTGGCCAAGTTCGATCGTGGCGCCCGCGAGCACTCGGGCAGTGATGCCCCCGTGACCGCGCATGGCGTTGTATCCCCCAAGGCCCAGATTCTCCTCCATGCGCGAGCAGGGGTGGCATAATCCGTTGCCCTCCAGAAGGGCATCCCCTATGCGAAAGCGGCGGTCCTTGAGCGCCAGGAGGTTGATGCCCGACACGACCAGGTTGCGACGGAGCTGGCCTGGTGAAACGGAGATGCCGCAGAAAGCCTCGATTGCCACCAGATGTTCATGCTGAATCAGGGTGACCTGGCGCTTGCTGCCTGCACGGCGGGCACGATGATCGCCGTCGAGCCCGCGATCGGTGACGAGGGTTGCTGTGCTTACGCTTTCCAGGGGCTCACGAGGCTGCGGGCGAAGTCCAAGCCAGCAAAGTAACCCCGGGCGCGGAAACGCGGCCATGAGTTCGGCAAGGGTCTGTTTGTCCGAGAGGACCATCTGGCCCTGGCGTCATGCGCGTTCGGCGACTTGCGGAGTCCTGTAGTCTACTCCATGGCTCCGTGGTGCGTAAGCGTCCCGGCCGAATCAGCCTAACGGCGCATTTCGGATTACGACGCTATGGCGGACAGGGCAGGTCACGCGGGGCGGCGTGCGGGGGACCGCTTTATTCGGTTCTATCGCGACTGCTTGCGGCCGATGTAGCCGGAGTAACGAAGGCGCTCTTCTCCCTTGTGATGCACGGCGCGCAGTGTCTCTCCACGGGTCCGGCCCAAGCCCAGGATAATGGCTTCCGTGTCTGAGATGGGGCGTAGGGGTACGCGTATGACCTTGTCCGACAGCAGCGGCATGCGGTAGCTCATGCCCAGGTTGCCCCGCTCGTACCACAGGCGGGGCTCTTCAAGCGGAAACGCCGGGTCCGGGTTCAGCAGCTCGTAGGATCCGACCCGTTTACGCCAGGTCTCGGGAACAGGCACAGGTCTCACCTTCTCGCCCAGCAGCATTTCCTGGCCGTCTCTTTCCGCCACGATGACCTCCCTGCCATCAATCATCCGCGTTCGAAAACGAAGTTCCCCGAAGACCTGGTGCGAGGGGGGCAGGGAATCGATGGATGTCTGTCTGATCCCGAACCAGCCATCGGGGTAGGGAATCAGATCGAGCGTCTGCTCGATAACGCACGCGCAGAGCTTTTCGTCCCTGGGACGGATGGCGATGAGCCCGAGATCCGTGGCATAGCTTCCGCCCGCCTTCACGGGGCCGCCGTCGCCCGGCCGGTCGGGCATCTCGGCAAGGAAAATGCCGGAAGCAGGCGGTCGATCCTCTTCCCTGGCATCGAGGGCAAGCTGCAGAATGGCCTCGGCCAGCTTTGAAACCACGGGACGCGATCCGGAGGTGTTGGCCAGCACGACCGCCCCCATGCGATGCTCAGGCAGCAGGATCATCTCGCTGGCATAGAGCAACGTGGTGCCGCCGTGGCGCACCACGTAGCCACCGCCCATGACCGTATCGCGCTCGATGAACCACCCGAGTCCGTTGTGGACGTTGAGGTCGAGGGGCACATCCGCATTCTGCACTTCCATCATCTCGTCGAGCGTGCCGGCCATGACAAGCTCGCGGCCGTTGGCTTTCCCGCCGGCGAATACCATGCTCATGAACCGGCTCAGGTCCAATACGTTGCTGTAGAGGGAATAGGCGGGCAGGTCCCGAATGGGCAGCAGCGGTGCCTCGCGGCCTCCGCGATAGCCTCTGGAGAGACGAGTTTCGATCCCCGGGCTGAGGCGGAATGCCGTGCTGGTGGTGCCCAGCGGCCGGAAGAAGGTCTCGTCCATGTACACGGTGAATTCCTGGCCCGTGGTCTCCTGCACCATGTGCCCGAGCAAGGTATATCCCACGTTCGAGTAGCTGAATACCAGCTCCGGGGGATAGGCGGTGTACTCCTGGCCCAGCGCCTCGGCTACGCTCGTGAAGTGGTCCTCGGACCACATGCCTTTCGCCAGGTCGGTCGGCAGTCCCGAATGATGGCTAAGTATGCTGCGCACTGTGATCGGCTGAGCGGTGGTATTGAAACGGCTCCGTATGGAGAACGACGGCAGATACGCGCGCAGGGGCTGGTCGATGTCGATCTCGTTGCGTTCGTCCAACTCCATCACCGCGATGGCGGTGAACGGCTTGGCGAGGGAGCCGACCCGGTAGACGGTTTCGGGCGTGGCAGGCTGGCGCTGGCGCTTGTCCGCATACCCGAAGCCCTCGGCCCAAACGACTTCCTGATCGTCCACCAGCGCCAGGCTGAGCCCCTCGATAGCGTGCTGGTCGATTACGCGCCGTATGAGCGGTGCCACCTCGTCCCTCACCTCGCCATAGTCGGACCGAAGCACCAGCGTGTCGGGCGTCTCGGGAGTGTTGAGGTTGGGACTCGTCTGACAGCCACCAGCCAACAGGCTTGTCAGGAGCAAAAGGAAGATGGCGAAGAATGGTTTGCGGGCTGAACCGTTGAGACAGTACATGCAGGGAGCTCCCGTCGTGTGAACGGCGCGACATCCCTAGTGCGCTATGCATGAGCGATTGGCCTTATCAAAATATAGACTGCAGGCCTGTAGACTGCTGCCGATTAGACGACTAGCCCGGATCTCTCACCGGGATTCGGAATCTTGGGTCGCGCTGGCAAAGCAGATTGGCCGATCGCCCGCAGAGGCATAGCTGTAGCTATGTCTTAAGGGGGATCGGTCAAGATGCAAAGCCAGAGTGGGCCAAGAACCGAATAGGACAAGTTGTTCACAAGGAAGACCGGCTCGGTGGAGCCAATGTGTTGAGTTTGCCCACATAATCCCCAATCCGAGGTCCGCCTGGTGAGAAATCCGGGCTAGTTGTCGGGGAACTGACCGCGGGACGCAGACTTTAAGGCGACATGCCCGAGATGATGCTGTGGTAGCTTTCGAAGCGACGGCTGTTGACCTGACCGCTGTCGACGGCGGCGCGCAAGGCGCAGTCAGGCTCGTTTCTGTGTGTGCAGTTACGGAAGCGGCAGTGCCCCAGGAATTCGCGAAACTCTTTGAATCCATTCGCAATCTCGTCAGGCGGCATGTGCCATAGCCCGAAATCGCGGACACCGGGAGAATCGATGATATCCCCACCACAGCCGAGGTGATAAAGGGTTGTGGCCGATGTGGTGTGTCGACCCAGGCGGGTCCCTTTGCTGACGCTTCCCACGGCGATGTTGGCATGCGGAAGCATGTTTCGTATCAACGATGACTTGCCGACGCCCGATTGACCGACCAGGATGCTCGACCGGTCCTTCAGGCGCCGTGCCAGGGCCTTCAGGCCCTGTTCCTGCTTGACACTGGACAGCTCCACCTTGTATCCAAGTGAGCTGTACTGTGCCAGACGCGCACGGGTGTGTTCCAGGGCCGGGGCACTGAGCAGGTCCGTCTTGTTCAGGACAATCAAGGGGCGAATGCCGGCGTGCTCCGCCGTTACCAGGTACCGATCGAGGAGGACCTCTTTGAATTCCGGTCGGGGCGCGATGACGGCAACAATCTGATCTAGATTGGCGGCAATGGGGCGCGCCCCCTGGCGAAAATCCGGCCGCTGCAGGAGGCTCTTCCTTGGCAATACCCGGGTGACCACGCCGGATCCAACCGCGAGCATTCGCCAGCGGACCCGATCGCCGCTGACGGCCCGCTCGCTTCGATGCTTTATAACACAGCGGTGGGTATGGCCGTCGCAATCTTCCACCAGTACGGCTTTTCCATGGTTGGCGATGACAGACCCTTCACGCTCGCCTGGGTATCTTGCTGATGGCAGAGAAGTCTGGGGTGCCGACGGGCGGTGCGAAGCGCCGAACCCGAACCGCCGTCGGTTTTTCGGGCGCGGCATCTCAGTCGGGGCTACCCTAGTGCCTTCGGACGGAGCGGGCCGTTACTTGCCAAAGCGGTAGAAATCCTGGTTCAAAAAAGCTGTGACGTCGTCAATATCGTCGTCGAACCAGCGCAGGCCGAGGCTAAGCTCGCATCGACGCACCTGCTTCCGCAGCCCGTCCAGGCTGGTAACACGCCGGTCGGCGCGCGTGTAAAGGCTGTCGGGTTTGCCGTTGGTCAGCGATGTGTGGCAGGCGACGCAGTGCTCCTTGTGCAGAGTCTTTCCGTGGGCGATGTCGGCGGCACTAACGCCGCCGCTGGAGGCCAAGAGCAGGGCCGCTGGTGCCATAAGCTGAAGATACCTATTCATCACTGTCCTCGCTGGTTTCGGGGGTTATGCGACTTGGGACGACAGATGCGCTACACGTACGGGCGCCGGCGGGTGACTGTCGAAGAAGGCCGAGTAAACGGGGTCAGGCGTCAACGTGCTGGCGTTCTCCCGGTAAAGCTTCACAAGGGCCCGAACCAGGGCGCCCGCATCGGCCTGGCCGGCGGCGAAATCGTCAGCCTCGAATTCGTGCCTGCGGGACAAAGCCGCCATGATAGGCTGCAGGAAAAACGTGAAGACGGGCATCGATAGGGTGAACAGGGCAAGGGCGGCGTGACCGCTCGGCTGAGACACGCCCAGGCCGTGATAAAACCAGTCCTGCACCACCAGCCAGCCAAGCAACGCGAGACCGGTCAGACTGAGCGCTGCCATGACGACCAGACGCTTCCGGATGTGGCGACGCTTCAAGTGCCCTATCTCGTGAGCCAGCACGGCCTCTATCTCGTCGTCTGCGAGCTGGTTCAACAAGGTGTCGAAAAACACAATCCGCTTATGTTCGCCCATGCCGGTAAAGTAAGCGTTCCCATGGCCTGTCCGCCGAGAACCGTCCATCACAAAAATGCCGTCCGAGGATAGGCCGTTACGTTCGAGCAACGTTTCTATGCGTTGTTTGACGGCCTCATCCGCCAATGGAGTGAAACGGTTGAAGAGGGGCGCAATAAACACGGGGTAGGCCCAGACCATCAACAACGAGAAGCCGAGCCACACCAGCCACGCATAGAGCCACCAGAAGCTCCCCGCGTTCTCAAGAATCCACAGCACGGAGGCTGCCAACGCACCCCCCAGAACCAGCATTATTGTCAGCTGCTTCAGATGGTCCGTGGCGAAGGTCCAGGCGGAGCTGCGGTTGAAGCCGAAGCGTTCTTCGATAACGAAAGTACGGTAAACTGAAAATGGTAATTCCAGCAAGGCACTGACGAGGCCAAGGCTCAACAGGACGCCAACCCCGGTGATGACCTGCGGCAGCGACAGGGCGCGCCAAACCTGGTCGAGCAACTCGAGCCCGCCTCCCAGGGTCCACATCAGCAGCAAAGCAGCATCGAATAGCAATTCCCACCGTCCGAAACGGACTTTGGCGATGGTGTAAGCGGCGGCTTTCCGGTGCTCATCCAACGACACTCGTAAGCAAAACGCGTCGGGCACGCGGTCGCTATGGCGGCCTACGTGGTCCAGCTGCCTGTGGGCGAGCCACCAGCGCGTGGCTGCGCCGGCGAGCAGAAGGCTTAGAAAAACGAACGACAGCGTGTTCACGTGAAAGCTCTCCTCACGGCCCCCAGCTGTTGGGCGAAGAGGCATCGGTGTGTGTTCCCCATCTCGGACAATGTCGCCTCTGCTACAATCCGAGACACCAAACCACGGAGACCCGACACGGCATGGCCCAGGAGCCTAACAACCTGATTTGGACAGACCTGGAAATGACAGGCCTGGACCCGGCGCGCGATTATATCATCGAGATTGCCACGGTAATTACCGACAGCAACCTCAGAATCATCGCCGAAGGCCCAGAGCTCGCCATACGCCAAAGCGAGGAAACCATCGCTGCGATGGACGACTGGAATACCCGCCAACATCGGGAATCGGGCTTGACGGAGCGTGTCCGCCACAGCCCTTATGCCGCGTCCGACGCCGAGCGGTTGACCCTGGACTTTATTCGAGAGCACGTCCCGCCAGGCAAGTCGCCCATGTGCGGCAACAGCATCTGCCAGGACCGGCGTTTCCTGGCGAGACTCATGCCTGAGCTGGAAGAATACTTTCACTACCGCAACCTGGACGTGAGCACCCTCAAGATACTGGCCCAGCGTTGGACTCCGGAGGTTGCAAAGGGTTTTAACAAAGAATCGAATCACCGCGCTCTGGACGACATTCGCGCGTCGATTGAGGAACTGCGCTACTACCGGGAGCACTTCATCAAGCTCTGAGCCATGTCGTTCCCGACGCTCAGACTGCCGACCGAGCTCTACCGTGCCGAGCATGTCCGGGAGCTCGACCGAATAGCCATACAACAAGTCGGCATCCCCGGCTATTCGCTCATGAGTCGTGCCGGCGAGGCGGCTTACCGGGCCATGCGGACCCGGTGGCCCGAGGCTCACCGGCTGAAAGTCGTTTGCGGCACCGGCAACAATGCCGGGGATGGCTATGTGCTGGCGCGCCTGGCCCACAACGACGGCCTTGACGCAGCTGTCGTTCAGGTGGGCGACGGCGGTCGGTTGCAGGGGGACTGTCTGCGGGCCGCCCGAGAAGCCGAGCAGGCGGGGGTGCCGGCGGGGCGGTATGTGGGCGAAGCGAGCCTGGACGCGGAGGTGGTGGTCGATGCCCTGTTCGGCACCGGCCTCGACCGTGACGTCAGCGGTGAGTGGCGGCAGGCCATCGATGCCATCAACGCCACACCCGGCCCGGTGCTCTCTATCGACATTCCATCCGGCCTATCGGCGGACAACGGCGCCGTTCTGGGCGCCGCCGTCCGTGCCGACGCCACCATCAGCTTCATTGGGCTCAAGCAGGGTCTGTTTACCGCCGAGGGTCCGGCGCACTGTGGTGAGATCCTGTTCCACGACCTGGATGTTCCCACTCAGGTTTTCGAGGCTGTTCCATCGCCCGCTGGGTTGATTCGCTTCGAGCAACTCCGGCATTGGCTGGCACCGCGAGCCCGTACCGCCAACAAGGGTCACCACGGGCACGTTCTGGTGCTCGGCGGCGAGCGGGGATACGCCGGGGCTCCACGCTTGGCGGGAGAGGCCGCTGCCCGTAGTGGTGCGGGCCTGGTGAGTGTGGCGCTGCGATCGACGGGCACAGGCGGCTGCTGGTCATGCCCGGAGCTGATGTGCCGAGCTGTCGAAGCGCCTGACGACCTTGCGCCGCTTATCGCCCGGGCCAGCGTGGTGGCCCTGGGACCGGGTCTGGGGCAGCAGGATTGGGGAAAGGCCATGTTCCGTGCGGCCCTGGCCGGCGGCCGGCCGCTGGTGGTGGACGCTGACGGGCTGAACCTGCTGGCAACTCAACCGCTGCGGCGCGAGGACTGGGTGTTGACGCCTCATCCGGGCGAAGCGGCTCGCTTGCTGAACTCGACGCCCGGCGAGATTCAGGCCGACCGCTTCGCTGCCGTGGCCGAACTGCGGAAGCGCTACGGCGGGGTGATTGTCCTGAAGGGCCCCGGCACGCTGGTGCTTGCGGCCGAGGAGCCGGTCGCCGTATGCCGCCTGGGGAATCCGGGGATGGCCACCGGTGGCACGGGTGATGTTCTCTGCGGTGTCATCGCCGCTCTACTGGCCCAGGGGGTGGCGGCCGGTGCCGCGGCGCGATTAGGGGTCTGGCTGCACGCCCGTGCAGCCGACCTTGC